>JABDJG010000150.1 GCA_013002595.1 Hyphomicrobiales bacterium
CCGGCGTTGCGGGCACCGCCGCCGGCGATGATGACGGGGGCTTTTGCGTCCTTGAGCAGGCCAACAGCGGCATCGATATCCTCACGGCGCGGTGCCGGAGCCGATGGCACGGTGCGGGCGGTCCAGCCGTCGCCGGCGGGTGATGACATGACGTCAATGGGGACTTCGATGTAGCATGGGCGGGGTCGCTCGCTGGCGAATTTGCCGAAGGCTTCGGCGATGAGGTCGCGGGCGTCTCTTGCGGTATAGGCGGTAGCGGCGGACTGAGTGACGGTTGCCGCCGCGCCGCGCTGGTCCTGCATTTCGTGCAGGCGGCCGCGGCCCTGAGCTGCATCGCCGACATCAAGGGTTGAGGCGAGCACCAGCATGGAGACCGAGTCCGAATAGGCCTGGCCGAGCGGGGTCATGATGTTGGTGAGCCCTGGACCGGTGATGATGAAACAGACACCGGGCTTGCCGGTTGCCCGGGCATAGCCGTCGGCCATGAAACCGGCGCCCTGTTCATGGCGCGGCAGGATGTGGGTGATGCCCGAGCGCGGCAGGGCGCGGTACATTTCGACGTTGTGGACGCCGGGAATGCCGAACACCGTATCGACACCATATTCTTCCAAGAGACCGACAATGGCCTCGCCCGTTGACAGTTCCGCCCGGCTCATTTTACCGTCTCCATCGAAGAGTTTCTCATTGTCTACTGCTCGAAAACCGCATGGCAGGCAACCTTTGCAGTGTGGCTGTCCAGCAATTCCGGCCGTTCGAGCGTACACCGTCCGAAGGCCAGCGAGCAGCGCGGGTTGAAGGCGCAGCCGGCGGGTGGGTCGATCGGCGACGGCAGCTCTCCGGCCAGCACGATGCGCTCCTTCTTGGCGGTTGGATTGGCAATCGGGGTCGCCGACAGGAGCGCGCGCGTATAGGGGTGCCTGGGGGTCTCGAACAATCGCTCCCGGGTCGTATGTTCGACCGGGCGGCCGAGATACATTACCATCACCTCGTCGGCGATGTGCTTGACCACCGACAGGTCGTGACTGATGAACAGATAGGCAAGGTCGTGGGTATCCTGCAGTTCTGCCAGGAGATTGAGTACCTGGGCCTGGATCGAGACATCGAGCGCCGACACCGGCTCGTCGAGGACTAAGATCTCGGGATCAAGCATCAGGGCACGGGCAATGGCGATACGCTGGCGCTGGCCGCCGGAGAACATATGCGGATAGCGGTCATAGTGCTCGGATCTGAGACCAACGCGGGCCATCATGGCGCGCGCCTTTTCGGCACGTTCGGCCTTGGGCATGCTGGTGTTGACCAGGAGAGGTTCTTCAAGCGCGGCGCCAATCCGCTGCCGGGGATTGAGCGAGCCATAAGGGTTCTGAAAGACGATCTGCACCTTGGAGCGCAGGCTCTTTATCTTGCTCCGGCTGGCCTTGGCAATGTCTTCACCGCCGATGATCAACTCACCGGAGGTTGGCGGCTCGATCATGGTGACGAGGCGGGCCAGGGTCGACTTGCCGCAACCGCTTTCACCGACGACGGCAAGCGTCTTGCGCTTTTGCAGGGTGAAGCTGGCGCCGTCGAGCGCCTTGAGCACGGCCGGCTTTTGAAAGTTGCCGCGCGCGACCGGGTAGTGCCGGGTCAGATCGGTGGCTGTGAGAACGGTATCACTTTCCACGCCGCAACCTCGCATCAGGATGTTTGAAAGGTTTACCCTTCATGAGCGGGTAAAAGCACAAGGCTGCGCCCATGTCGGCGTCGTGCTGGATAGGTGAAAATTCCCGGCAATGTTTAGTTGCCAGCTTGCAGCGCGGTGAAAAAAGACAGCCGGACGGCCGGTCGAACTGACCGGGCACGACACCTGGGATCGAGGGCAGCTGGCGCGATTTGGCGCGCTCGGGCAGGGCCGCCAGGAGGGCGGCGGTATAGGGATGATGCGGGTCCTTGAACAGGCCCTTGACAGTCTGCTCCTCGACCTTCTGGCCGGCATATTGCACCGATACCCGTTCAGCGGTTTCTGCCACCACGCCCATATCGTGGGTGATCAGCACCAGGGCCATGCCGGTGTCTTTTTGCAACTGCAGCAGCAGATCGAGGATCTGTGCCTGAATAGTAACATCAAGTGCCGTGGTCGGCTCATCGGCGATCAGCAATTTGGGGTTGCACGAGATCGCCATGGCGATCATCACTCGCTGGCTCATGCCGCCAGACAGCTGATGCGGGAACGATGACAGGCGTTTTTCCGGTGCCGGAATACCAACCGCTTCAAGCAGTTCAATGGCGCGTTTGCGGCGGGTGGCGCGGTCCATTTTCATGTGGAACTTGAGCGCTTCGGTGAGCTGGAAGCCAACCGTGAAGCACGGATTGAGGCTCGACATCGGCTCCTGGAAGATCATCGCGATGTCCTTGCCGATGATATCGCGGCGCTGGCGCGGTGTCAGGGAAAGCAGGTCACGGCCTTGAAATGTAAGACGGTCGGCGGTGACGTTGGCGGTCCAGGGCAAAAGACCCATGACGGCGAGCATGGAGACCGATTTTCCGGAACCCGATTCTCCGACGATGGCCAGCACCTCGCGGGCATCGACGCTGAGCGAGATATTGTCGACGGCGCGGAAGGCACCGTGGGCGGTGGCAAAGTCGACGCTGAGGTTATCAATCTCAAGGACGGCCATCACGACCTCTTCAGCTTGGGATCGAGCGCATCACGCAGGCCGTCGCCCATCAGGTTGATCGCGAGCACCGTGAGCAGGATGGCGATGCCGGGCAAGGTGACGACCCACCAGGCGCGTTCGATGAACTCGCGAGAGTCGGCCAGCATGGTGCCCCATTCGGGCTCGGGCGGCTGGGCGCCGAGACCGAGGAAACCAAGTGCTGCAGCATCGAGAATGGCAGTCGAAAACGACAGGGCGGCCTGGACGATGAGCGGGGCGAGGCAGTTGGGCAGAATCGTGATGAACATCAACCGTGATTTGCCGACACCGGCGACCCTGGCGGCAGTCACGTAGTCCTTGTTTTTCTCACCCAGCACGGCGGCGCGGGTGAGCCTTACATAATGGGGTTGCTGGATAATGGCGATGGCAATCATCGCATTGGTGAGACTGGGACCAAGGATGGCAACCAGGACCAGCGCCAGCAGCAGGCTGGGGAAAGCCAGAATAATGTCCATGAAGCGCACGATTATGGTGTCGAGCACGCCACCGACAACGCCTGAGATCAAACCAATTGTTATGCCTACAACCAGGGAGATTGACACAACGATGCAGCCGACGAACAGCGAATAACGGCTGCCATGGATCAACCTGGACAGCATATCCCGGCCGACCGCATCGGTGCCGAGCAGAAACCTTGGGTCGCTGCCGTCTTGCCAGAACGGCGGGACCAGCAGGGCATCGCGGTATTGGGCATAGGGCCCGTGCGGCGCAATGACGTCGGCAAAGATCGCAACCAGGCAAACGAACACAAAGACCACAAGACCGCCGACAGCGCCCCGGTTCTCGCGGAAATACCGCCAGAAGTCGGCGAGTTCGCCTTGCAAACCACCCTTTCGGGTATCGGTGACGCCAGTTGTCAGAGCTGTCTCAGCCATAGGTTCAGCCCGTGTGCCTGATCTTGGGATTGATCAGTCCGTAAAGCGCATCGACGATGAGATTGACCAACATCACGATGGCAGCGATCAGCAGCAGCCCGCCCTGGACCACCGGATAGTCGCGCCGGGTGATGGATTCAACCATCCACTTGCCAATGCCTGGCCAGGAAAAGATCGTTTCGGTCAAAATGGCGCCGCCGAAGAGCACCCCGACCTGCAGGCCAATTGTCGTGATGACCGGGATGAAAGCATTGCGCAGGGCATGAACGGCGATAACGCGAAACGGCGGCAGGCCCTTGGCGCGCGCGGTGCGCACATAGTCTTCACTCAGTACCTCAAGCATGGCTGAACGGGTTTGCCGGGCAATCACCGCCAGGGGGATGGTGCCGAGCACGATGGTCGGCAGGATCAGGTGCGACAAGGTGGAGGTAAAGGCGCCTTTCTGGCCGGACAGCAAACTGTCGATGAGCATGAAGCCGGTCACGGGCGGGAAAAAATAGAGCAGGCTGATCCGGCCGGCGACCGGCGTCCAATTGAGGGTCACGGAAAAAAAGATGATGAGCAGCAGGCCCCACCAGAAAATCGGCATGGAGTAACCGACCAGGGCTGTCCCCATCACGCCATGATCGAAAATCGAGCCGCGCCTGATGGCAGCGATGACGCCGGCCGGCACGCCGATGACGATGGCAAAGATAATGCCGCACAGCGCCAGTTCGATGGTGGCTGGAAACAGAGTGAAAAACTCGCTCAATACCGGGTTTTTGGAGACGATCGAGGTGCCGAGATCGCCTTGGAACGCGTTGCTCAGGAAGTCCCAGTACTGTTCATACAACGGCCGGTCATAACCGAAGCGCTTGAGCAGTTCGGCATGACGTTCCGGAGTCAACCCGCGCTCACCGGCCATCAGCAGAACCGGGTCGCCCGGGATCATGCGGATAAAACTGAATGCGGCAATGGTAATCCCGAGGAATGTCGGAATGAGTAGCCCAATGCGCCGGAGAAGAAATGCAAGCATGCATCAACCCTAGATCAGTTCACGTTTTGATGGAAACATCAAAACGAGAGGAAACTGATCGTCGCAACAATGTTAGAGGGCGATTCACGTCTTTGATTGATTCAATCAAAGACGATCGCGCTCTAGATGTGAGCTCTCAATAGGTTGTCCATTCGAGCCAAACCGAGGAGACTGGAGTTACCAGACTTCAACCTTCAAGGAGAAGCTCGAATGAACATTCACAAGAATGCCCGCCTGACACCGATCCGTCGAGCAGAAATGGCGATCTCGGTCATTGAGGGCCGCCTGTCCAAGGCACAAGCCGCTGAGGTCTATGGTGTGTCATCCAAGGTGGTGAGCCGATGGGTTGAACGCTACAAGGCTCTGGGCATTGAAGGAATGACAGATCGCAGCTCACGGCCTCACAGGCTGAACAGACCCACACCGGACCATATCGTTCAACGCATTATTGATCTCAGGCGCCAGCGGCTCACCGGCAAGCACATTGCCCGCGAGGTTTGCGTATCACCGGCGACCGTCAGCCGGGTGTTGCAGCGCGCCGGCCTGTCACGGCTCAAGGACCTGGAGCCCAAACAGCCTGAACGGCGCTATCAGTACAATCATCCCGGTGACATGATCCATCTCGATATCAAAAAGTTTGGCCGTTTTGAGCGGCCGGGCCACCGCGTCACCGGGGACCGTACAGGCCAGTCAAATCCTCGCTCTGGAGCCAAAAACGGTTATGGCTGGGAGTACCTGCATGTGTGTATCGATGATGCCTCGCGCATCGCCTTCACCGACATCTACCCGGACGAGAAAAAGCAAAGCGCCGTTGCCTTCCTCAAGGCGGCAATCGACTACTATCGCCGTCTGGGCATCACCATTACCCGTGTCATGACCGACAACGGCTCGTGTTATAAGTCCTTTGCCTTCAGGGATCTGTGCAAACAACTCGGCCTCAGACACATAAGGACCAAACCTTATACGCCGCGCACCAACGGCAAGGCCGAGCGGTTCATCAAAACCGCCATCACCGAATGGGCCTATGCAATGGCCTATCAGACATCAAAGCAAAGAGCTGACTATCTGCCAAAGTGGACCCACATGTACAATTGGCATAGGCCCCATGGCGGGATAAAATATCAAACACCAATCAGTGTCCTATGTATGAACCGGGACAACCTATTGAGGTTCCACAACTAGAGCATGTTTTGCTTATACGGAACCATTTGATGGTCCAAATCGGCCCATCGGACGTCGTTAAGAAACTTACCCGATGCACCACATCGCGTTGCGTTTCTTTACTAGCCGAGTGAACCGATTTGGACCATCAAATGGTTCCGTATAAGCAAAACATGCTCTAGACTCTGGCCCGACTCACGAAAAGGCTCACATGGAATACCAATTCTATACGCTTGACGTCTTCACAACCGAGCGCTTTACCGGCAACGGTCTGGCAATTGTCATGGGTGCGGACGGGTTGACCGATCAGCAGATGCAGACCGTGGCGCGCGAGTTCAATCTGTCCGAAACGGTTTTCTTGCAAACCCCGCACGACAGCTACAACACCGCAAAGATGCGAATTTTTACGCCCGGCAAGGAATTGCCTTTTGCCGGCCACCCGACCATTGGCACCGCCGTCCTGCTGGCCTGGCACAGCGAGGAAAGCTGCACCGACATCCGCCTCGAACAAGCGCTCGGCATGGTGCCGGTCCATGTCGACGATGTCACCGGCGACTGCGGCTATGCCCAACTCGCAGCCCCGGCTCTGCCCGAGCCGCCGCGCCAGGTGTCAAGCACCGAGGCGATCGCCGCTGCCATCGGGGTCGAACCGTCCGACATCGGTTTTGACAATCACCAACCGCACCTGGTCAAGGCCGGTAACGAATTTCTGTTCGTGCCGCTCAACTCCCTGGCCGCGGTCGAAAAGTCCATGGTCAATCCGGCAGCCCGTCAAGACCTGCTTGGCGCTGAAGGTCTGGTCGGCGCCTTTGTCTATTGCCGCAGCGGCGTATCGGCAACGGCCGACTTCCATGGCCGCATGTTCGGTTCGCCGGCATCGGGCATCGTCGAAGACCCGGCGACCGGCAGCGCCGTTGCCGCTTTTCCCGGCCAGTTGGTGGCCTGCGAGACGCTTGAGGACAACATGCACCAATGGCATATAGAACAGGGTTTCGAAATGGGCCGCGCCAGCGACCTGTTCCTGGAAGCCGACATTGCCCATGGCGCGCTGAAAGCGGTTCGGGTTGGCGGCCATGCGGTCACGGTCTCGCACGGCTTGATCGATATCCGATCGGGTACGGAGCCGGCAGCTACCTAAATGCTTCATCCCTTCTTCACGCTCGATGTGTTTACCGGCACGCCGTTTGCCGGCAACCCGCTTGCCGTCGTCCTGGGCGCATCCGAACTCACCGACCGGCAGATGCAAACCGTTGCCCGTGAGTTCAACCTGTCTGAAACCGTCTTCGTCTCGGCGCCGCACAATTCGAAGAACCGGGCGAAAATCCGCATCTTCATGCCCACCGGTGAACTGCCGTTCGCCGGCCATCCGACCATTGGCACCGCTGTGCTGCTTGCCAGCCTCGATGCCGTAAATGCCGCAGACCACAGCATCCAGATCGGGCTCGAAGAACGCGTCGGTCTAGTGCCGGTCGAGGTCACCTGCAGCGATGGTGAATGGACCGGAACCCTCTCGGCAGCCGTCATGCCCAAGCCTGCCGGCGAGCCGCTATCAACCGAACTGCTGGCCAGCGCCATCGGTCTTGAGACCGCGGCCATAGGCTTTGCCGGACACACAGCCGGCCTGTTCGATGCCGGTGTCCCCTATCTGTTTGTTCCGGTGCGCGATCTCGATGCCCTCAACCGCGCCGCCGTTGCCGAACCCGCATGGAGCGAAATGACCGCCGCAGCCGGTACCGATGGCGCCTATCTCTATACAGCTGGCGACGATGGCCGGGACTGGCGCGCCAGACTGTACGCACCTGCTGCCGGCATCCCAGAGGACCCGGCAACCGGCTCGGCGGCAGCTGCCTTCCCCGGACAGCTCAATGCCGCCCAGGCGCTGGCTGATGGCACCCACAGCTGGACCATTGGCCAGGGCATCGAAATGGGCCGCGCCAGTGACATCTCGCTCCAGGCCGACGTTACCGGCGGCGCCTTCACCGCCGTCAGGGTCGGCGGCAAGGCGGTAGCGGTCTCACGCGGCATGATCACGATCTGATTCCCCAGCCTGCTTGCCAATCTCGCCAGATCGGTTTAAACACATTGCCAGCCGCGCGTTCGACCAGCGTAACCTGGTCTTAACGCAAACGGTGTGGAATACGGAATTGAACGGGACGAAACGAGCCGAACAGAGCACATGACCTGTCGCACGAACCATAAGATTCTGCCACGCTGCGCATCCATTGCCGCGCGCCCACGCCTGTCGGCCGGCCTCCTCCTTCTTATCTGCCCCTGATGATCGGCAGTCCGGCGCATGCCGGGCGGGTTTTCAGGGGATGACATTCAAGCCACTTCAAATGATGATGAGAAGCGGGCCGCATGCGTGCATGACAGTTGAGCCGCGCGGCCCTTGAGCCAAAAGGATCCAAGACAATGACTGCCAAAGGCAAAGACCATATCCTGATATTCGACACCACCTTGCGCGACGGCGAGCAATCGCCCGGCGCCACCATGACTTTTGAAGAAAAGATCGAGGTTGCCGAACTGCTCGACGATATGGGCGTCGACATCATCGAGGCCGGCTTCCCGATCGCCTCGCAGGGCGACTTTGATGCCGTCTCGGAAATTGCCCGGCGCGCCAAAAAGGCAACCATCGCCGGCCTCGCCCGCGCCATTTCCGGCGATATCGCCCGCGCCGGCGATGCGGTCAAACACGCCGTCAACCCGCGCATCCACACCTTTGTCTCAACCTCGCCGATCCATCTCGAATTCCAGATGCGCAAGTCCGAGGAAGAGGTGCTGGAGATCATTGCCGCCACCGTCACCCAAGCCCGCAACCTGGTCGAGGACGTTGAATGGTCGGCCATGGACGCGACCCGCACCTCGGTGGAGTACCTGTCCAAGTGTGTCGATGCCGCGATCAAGGCCGGCGCCACCACCATCAACCTGCCCGACACGGTCGGCTACAGCGTGCCCAACGAGATCCGCGACATGTTCATCAAGGTCCGTGAAAACGTGGCCAACGCCGACAAGGCGGTTTTTTCAGCCCACTGCCACAATGATCTGGGGCTCGCCGTTGCCAACTCGCTGGCTGCCGCCGACGGCGGTGTGCGCCAAATCGAATGCACCATCAATGGTCTGGGCGAACGCGCCGGCAATGCCGCACTTGAAGAAATCGTCATGGCGATCAAGACCCGCAGCGATGTGCTGTCGTACACCACCGGGGTCGATGCCACCATGCTGACCCGCGCCTCCAAGCTGGTCTCGGCGGTCTCGTCCTTCCCGGTCCAGTACAACAAGGCGATCGTCGGTCGCAACGCCTTTGCCCATGAAAGCGGCATCCACCAGGACGGCATGCTCAAGAACCAGGAAACCTTCGAGATCATGACGCCGCAATCGGTCGGCGCCGGCAAGACCTCGCTGGTCATGGGCAAGCATTCCGGCCGCCATGCTTTCGTCACCAAGCTGGAAGAACTCGGCTACAAGCTGTCCGATAACGCCTTTGAAGACGCATTCGTGCGCTTCAAGGACCTGGCCGACCGTAAAAAGCACGTCTATGACGAAGACATCGAGGCCCTGGTCGATGAAAAGATCGCTACCGCCGAGGATCGCGTCCGCATGGTTTCTCTGACCGTTATCGCCGGCACTGTCGGCCAGCAGTCCGCCACCCTGACGCTCGATGTCGATGGCGAACACAAGACCGTCCAGACGATTGGCAATGGTCCGGTCGATGCGACCTTCAACGCCATTCATGCGATCATCCCGCACGACGCCACGCTGGCGCTCTACCAGGTCCACGCGGTTACCGAGGGCACCGATGCCCAGGCCGAGGTCTCGGTCCGCCTCAAAGACGAGGAAACCGGCTCCAGCGCCACCGGCCGCGCCGCCGACCCGGACACGATGGCCGCATCGGCCAAGGCCTACCTGTCCGCGCTCAACAAACTGGAAGTGCGCAAACAGCGCGGCCGTGCGTTCAGCGCGCCCGAACAAGACCTCGACCGCGAAGCAAGGCGCGGTCCTTAAAGCCTTTCCAGGAAAAGCGGGCACCCCTTTCGCCCGGGAAATGCGACACTGAAAAACCAGCTGGATGGGCCGGACACCACGCGCGCGCATCCAGCAATCGCGCTGGACACGAACAATCAGGTTTGATAGACCATCCGCCGCCGGACATGTTTCCGGCCCCAATTGAATTTGGTGCACGGGTGTATAGCTCAGTTGGTAGAGCAGC
>JABDJG010000167.1 GCA_013002595.1 Hyphomicrobiales bacterium
ATCTTCGTCATCATGGGCCTGTCCGGATCGGGCAAATCGACCATGGTGCGCTGTTTGTCGCGGCTGGTTGAGCCGACCGCCGGTGAAGTCCTGCTTGATGGCGAGGACCTGCTGCGCAAGTCCGACAAGGAACTGATCGACATCCGGCGCCACAAGATGGGCATGGTATTTCAGAGTTTCGGCCTCTTGCCGCATCTCAATGTCATTGACAACATCGCCTTCCCGCTCAAACTGCAGGGCGTTTCGGCCCCGGACCGAAAGGCCCGGGCGGAAAAGGTGATCGATCTCGTCGGTCTGCAAGGCCGCGAGATGAGCTATCCGCGCCAATTGTCCGGTGGCCAGCAGCAGCGCGTCGGGATTGCCCGGTCGCTGGCCGTGGAGCCCGAATTGTGGTTCCTCGATGAGCCGTTTTCCGCTCTCGATCCGCTGATCCGGCGGCAAATGCAGGATGAATTCCTGCGCATCCAGCAGGTGCTGCACAAATCAATCGTGTTCATCACCCATGATTTTCTCGAAGCGCTCAGGATTGCCGACCGGATGATGATCATGCGCGACGGTATGGTGGTCCAGATGGGAACGCCAGCCGAGCTGATCGTCAGTCCGGCAGACGACTATGTCGCAGAATTCACCAGCGATGTGCCGATTGCCCGGGTGCTCCGGGCAGGCGATGTCCTCAACAAGACGGCAAAGCCGACAGCACGCATGCCCAAGGTCGCGCACGATATGTCGGTGGAACAACTGCTGCCGCTGTTGGCCGGACGCAAGACCGGCGTTGCCGTTGAGGGCGCAAAGGGCAAGGTGATCGGCGTTGCCACGGCTCAGGATGTAATCGCAGCGCTTGCCCACGCCAGTGAAAACGCAGCCCATGCCGGCGAGGCCAGATCATGATTGGCCGGCTTGACCGGGCGACGCTGAACTGGTTCGCGCTGCTGGCACTGACGCTGGTAATGCTGGCATTTCGGGATCGCCACGACTGGCTGATTACCTATCCGGCCGACTGGGTCGTGCCTTTGATCGATGTCCTCAACGTGGCGATGAAGTGGCTGGTCGATACCACCGGTTGGTTCTTTCGCGGTGTGTCGTTCGTACTCGACATCCCGATGACCGCGGTACAGGTGGTGCTGCAATGGCTGCCCTGGCCAGCGGTGATCGCACTCACCGCGGTGGCGGCCCACGCCGCAGCCGGCTGGCGGCTGGTGGTTTTTACCGTCGTATCGCTTTTGTACATGGTTGTCGTCGGCTATTGGAGCGAGAGCATGAACTCGCTGTCGCTGGTGGCGATTTCCGTTCCGCTGGCGATATTGATTGGCTTTGTCTCCGGCGTGTGGGGGTATTTTTCGCCGCGCGCCGAGCGCTTCATCCTGCCGATCCTGGATCTGTTGCAGACCGTCCCAGCCTTTGCCTATTTGCTGCCGATCCTGATGCTGTTCGGCTTCGGGCCGGTCGTTGGACTGATCGCCAGCGTATTATTCGCCTTCCCGCCAATGGTGCGCAATACCATGCTGGGGTTGCGGCGCGTGCCGCCTGAAGTGATCGAATCCGGGCTGATGTCGGGGGCAACAGGCATGCAGCTGTTCTGGCAGGTTCAGGTGCCCACGGCGCGCCGGCAAATCCTGCTCGGCGTCAACCAGACGACGATGGCCGCTTTTTCCATGGTGATCATTGCCTCCATCATCGGCGGCACGGCCGATATCGGTTGGGAGGTCATCCAGTCGGTGCGCAAGGCACGCTTTGGTGAAAGCCTGCTGGCCGGTATCGTGATTGCCCTCATGGCCATGGTCATGGACCGGATCAGCGCCGGACTGGCGACGCGCGAAACGACCGAATGGGCCCACGAGCAGTCCTTCACCGAACGCTATGAACGCTGGCTGATCGCCGGCGCACTGACCTTAAGCCTGTTCGCTCTCGCGCTGTTCATTCCGCTGCTCAACGAATGGCCGGAGGCCTGGGAGCTTTATCCGGCCAAGCAGATGAACGATGCATTGACCTGGTTTGTCGTGACGTTCCAGTCATGGATTTCCGCCTTCAAGACGATGAGCTTTTTCTATGTGATGCTGCCGACAAAGGTCGGGCTTGAGCAAACCATATCGCCGTTCTCCTGGGGTTTTGAGTTCACCACGCCAATGAAACTGGCCTATGGCGCCGGCGCTGCCGCCCTGACCGGCTGGGCGCTCAGGCGCGGCAGCGCACAGGCCGCGATCGCCATAGCTTTTTTTGCGATCCTGTTTTTCTTTGGCCTGACCCGGCTGCCGTGGCCGGCACTCCTGGCGATGGCGACATATCTGGCCTATCGGCTTGGCGGCATGCAGTTGGCAATTGGAACGTTCGCCGGCCTGGGTTTTCTGCTCATCGTCGGTGTCTGGCCCCAGGCCATGCTGTCGGTTTATCTGTGCGGCATTGCCGTGGTGATCTCGTTTGCCATCGGCGCCACGCTCGGCATCTGGGCAGCGCACAGCGAAAGGGTGTCGGCATTCCTCAGGCCGATCAACGACACCATGCAGACAATGCCGCTGTTCGTCATCCTGATTCCGTTCGTGATGATCTTCAAGATTGGTGAGTTTTCCGCCCTTTTGTCGATCATCGCCTACGCGTTCGTACCCGCGATCCGCTATGCGGAACATGGCCTGAGAAACCTGCCGAAGGACGTCATTGAAGCGGCCACCTGCATGGGCTGCACCACCTGGCAGCTGTTGTGGCAGGTTAAGCTGCCGCTCGCCCTGCCGGTGATGATGCTGGGCCTCAACCAGACCATCATGTATGGCATCGCCATGCTCGTCATCGCCGCGCTGGTCGGCACCAACGGTCTTGGCCAGCAGGTCTACATCGGCCTCGGCAACGGCGATTTCGGCGTCGGCATCATCGCCGGTTTCGGCATGGCCATCATCGCCATCATCGCCGATCGCATGACCCAAAGCTGGAGCAGATCACGCCAGGAGGCGTTCGGCCTGGCCTAGAACATTTCTTTCCAGCGTTGAATCGCTCTAAAACCCCCTGATCGCATCGGCGATCCTCGCCAGCCTGAGAAAATCGTAACCGGTATCGGCATCGACCCTATCATGGCCGAACCGGAATGCCGTCATGCCGTTCGGCAGGATCTGGATCATCTGGCCGCCATAGCCCACCATCGTCGGCAACCAGTACTCGTATGATCCAGCTGACATATAGGGCATGTGCCAGGTGCCGGTGTGATAATGTGAAACGCCATCAGCGGTTGGAATGCCGGTCGGCAGCCCCTTCTTGTGTTTCGGATCGAACACTTCAGCAAGCATGTCCGGCTGCAGCAGCTGCTTGCCTTCGACCTTGCCGCCGTCATGGATGAGCTGGCCGAGCCGGGCGATATTGTCCATCGTCAACAGCAGGCCGGCATCGGTCAGCGGCACAATGCGCGCCGTATCGTCCTCGATTGTTTCAAATTTCACCGCATGGTGGATGCGGGCCGGCCGGTAGACGTCATCACGCACCAGATGCCATAGCCGCCTGTCGGCGCCGCAGCGCTTCTTGTACCAGGCATCCATCGCAGCGCCGGCCATATAAAGGTCCTGATCGCGGTACCGCGCCACCTCGTCCGGCCCCCACGGATAGGCATCGCAGGCCAGCGCGGCATGGTTCTTTTCGCTTTGGCTGTAGGCCAGGAACCAGTCGAAGTAATGATCTCGGCTCAACCGGGCAAGGTCGCTGGCCGCTGCATCTTTCTCATCGAGAATATAGTCTGACAGGATATCGGTACCCTTGTGAAACGGCGCCGCCGTGCCGATGCCGCTGGCCATATTGAGGCAATGGCCGATGGTGATCTGCGACCAGCGGTCAAGTCCTTCGGCTTCAGGGATCAATTCGGCGATCAGGGCCTGCCGCGGGTCCTCACCGGTAATCTGCGCCAGCCGCAGACACGCCATAGTGCCGAATGCCGTCTTTGTCGCCGACCAGATGCCGAACTTCATGCCGCGTGGCAGTGGAAAGTCGCCGGCCCGGGTCCGGCACGGCGTTGCATAGATCTCACCGTCAATAACCAGGCCCGAGACGATTTCAGTATCGCTGCAGGCACCCTTGGTAACATCATTTAGCAACGTATTCGGGATGGCACCCGCCAGATCGGACCACGCCCTCAGCGGCCATTGAT
>JABDJG010000176.1 GCA_013002595.1 Hyphomicrobiales bacterium
GCCCCAGGCTGACCAGCGCAGCGCAGAAGCGTGGACAAGACTTGCGGACACCTATCGCCTGGGCCGGGGCGTTGCTCAATCCGATGCGGAGGCGCTGAATTTTTACCGCAAGGCCGCCAGGCTGGGATACGCTCGGGCCCAATACAGCATGGCGCTGATGTATAAAGAGGGCCGTGGCGTTACGCGGTCGGATTCCGAGTCCGTTCAATGGTATCTGAAGGCGGCCAACAACGGCTATCTCAGTGCAATGCACAATCTGGCCAACAACTACAAGTCCGGGATTGGCGTTCCCAGGTCCTATCGTGAAGCGGCACGATGGTACCGCAAGGCCGCCGATGGCGGGCATGTCAAGGCGATGTTCGAACTCGCCTACGCTTATAACCTAGGCCGCGGTGTAGCAAAAAACGATGCTGAGGCCGTGCGCTGGTATCACAAGGCAGCTGACCTGGGCGACGCTGACGCCAAGGGCAATTTGTCAATGAGATACGTCCAGGGACGCGGCGTGAAACGAGACCTTGCGAAATCGGCAAGGCTGGCAAAAGCTGCCGCTGCCAAACGGAATCTTGTTGGCATGTACACGCTCGGATACTTCCATGACCGGGGTCTTGAAGTGTCCCGGGATCCGCAAAAAGCCGCCGAACTGATCTTCAAGACGATGAAGCGCGGATATGCCATGGCCAAAAAGCAAATGTTAAATCGCTCGCATCGTTGGAGCCGCCAGTTTCGCCGTGCATTACAGCACGAGTTGCAGAAAGCTGGCGTCTACAACGGACCGCTCGATGGCAGTTTCGGCCCGGCAACAAAGGCTGCAATCAGACGACTGTAAAACCAGTCTTTGGCTCTGATTGCGGTGTTGGCGGTTCAATGGGCTAATCGTCAAACCTATCAACTCCGGCCGGTTCGGCTGCGCCTGTTTCTTTGGTCAAAGAATGGTATTGCCCAAGCGCGGTTCTGACGCTACCAGCAGCGAGCCGAAACTGGAGAGACAGGCCATGAATAGCCACCAGGCACTCGAAAGAGACCCGTTGATCGCCAATGCGCTGGTGAGCGAAAAACAGTGCCAGCAGGACCACCCACTACCAGGTGTCCGACAGCGTGTAGCCCGCCGGCCACGGGTCCCTGGGGTCCAGCACATAGTTGTGGAAGCCAATCACGCCAATCCTAGCGGCCAGGCCGCAACGAGGCCTCTAGGCCGCAATTCTTGATCTCTTCGAAGTTGTCGCGGTAGCGAAGGATCGACGTGGCAAAGTTGAGCCGAACGTTGTGGTTCAGGATATGAAGCGTTGTTCTGCCGTTCATAATGGCGGCAATGTAGTGCTTTTTGCCTTTTTTGACGAGGACGGGTCCGCCCGACTGGCCGGCAACTGAATCGCAGTCATTGGCGAGATATTTGTCCTTGCGGAAGTACGCCGAACAGCCGGAATGGACAGACAGCATATAGCGCCGGTCCTTACCGTATCCTGCATGCACCAGTCTGTCCTGGTTCCCGACCTTGTCCTGGTCGTAAAATGACACGACCGGCGTATGGATTGGTTTTTTGAGCACGATAAAGGCGTAGTCATTCAACGCGTTGGCTTCATCGCTCCTGTTGCCATACCGATAGCCCGGGTTGAAGCGCACGCACCTGCCCACCGAGTGGGAGATAAATTTTTCCCGGCGAAACCCGGCCAGGAAATGAATCTTGGACGCTTTTACCGGCTTCGCCGAGCGCGGATTGTACAGGCAGTGGGCAGCCGTAACAACGATTTGCGGATCGATCAGGGTGCCGGTACATTCGCCGACCCCACTGAAACCGGGCGTGTAGATTTTGCCAACGGCATTCCACGGTTCCTGCCAGCTGTCCATTGGCTTGCGGTCGTCATGACCGATGACACCCGTCTTGAATTCTTCGGCAAATGCTGCATTGGCGTAAACACCCGCGCACGCCAACGCGATGAGCCCATTCCGGGCCCACAAACTGAATCCCCTCACGCGATAAACCCCTCGAATCACGATTTTCCCGACCGGCACTCCCAATATTCGACAGTTAAGGCCAAACTACGGCAATTCCTGAATGCCGTTCTCCCTGCCGGACTGGCGTGCGGTTATGCCGCAATCGCATGATTGACTTGCTTGGTACAACGAAATGGATAACAAGCACTTAATCCCGATACTCCTCAGCGCCCACCCTTAGAGCGGTTCACTGTTCCATTGAACCGCTCGAGGTGTGAGCTTTCAATAGATTTTCCCCTCATAATACCAAACAGCCATTGCACCAGTCGTGATGGCTTGTTAGCTGCGCCATTATCCCGGCGAGCTTGACGCGGCCTATTGCAACAGCGAGCCGAAACTGGAGCAACCCACGATGACTGCAGATACCGCCTTGAAGCATGACCCGTTGATCGCCAATGCGCTGGCCAGCGAAAAACAGCGCCAGCAGGACCAGATCGAACTGATCGCCTCGGAAAACATCGTCAGCCCGGCCGTGCGCGCGGCGCTTGGCCACGAGATGTCGAACAAGACGCTCGAAGGCTATCCCGGCAAACGCTTCCATGGCGGCGGTGAGTTTGTCGATGTGATCGAGCAGGCCGCAATCGACCGGGCAAAGGAGCTGTTCGGCGCTGCCTACTGCAATGTCCAGCCGCATTCGGGGGCACAGGCCAACCAGGCGGTGTTCTTTAGTCTCGTTGAGCCCGGCGACCGCATCCTCAGCCTCGACCTGGCCGCCGGCGGCCATCTCAGCCATGGCGCCCGGCCCAACCTGTCCGGCCGCTGGTTTAAGGCGCATCATTATAGCGTCGGCCGTGAGACCGGCACGCTTGATTATGACCAGATCGAAGCCCAGGCCCGCAAGGTCAAACCAATACTGCTCATCGCCGGCGGTTCGGCCTACCCGCGCGAGATCGACTTTGCCCGCATGGCCGCGATTGCCAAAGCGGTCGATGCCCGCTTCCTCGTCGACATGGCCCACATCGCCGGCCTCGTTGCCGCCAGCGTCCATCCCTCACCATTGCCCCATGCCGACATCGTCACCTGCACGACGACCAAGACCCTGCGCGGCCCGCGCGGCGGTCTCATCCTGTCGCGCTCGAATGAACATGCCGCACAACTCCAGTCGGCGGTCTTCCCCGGCGTCCAGGGCTCGCTCCATTCAAATGTTCTGGCCGCCAAGGCCGTCTGCCTCGGTGAAGCGCTTGAGCCATCGTTCAAGACCTATGGCCGGCAGGTCCAGGCGAACGCCCGCGCCCTTGCCGAGGCGCTCATCGCCCGCGGCGTCAACATCGTGTCCGGCGGTACCGACACCCACATGGTGCTGCTCGACCTGTCATCCGCCGGCATCAACGGGACGGCGGCCGAACAGGCGCTGGCAGCGGCCAACATCACATCGAACAAGAACCCGGTGCCGTTTGATTCGCCCAAGCCGTCCGAATGGGTCGGATTGAGATTGGGCACCGCGGCTGCAACGACACGCGGGTTCGATGAGGCCGCCATGCGGCAGGTCGGCGGGCTGATTGCTGATCTGATAGGCGCAGCAGCAGCAGCCGGCAACCTCGAAGACGTAGCGGAAAACGCCAGGGCACAAGTGGCTAAACTGACAGACAACTTCCCGGCCTAACCCTTTCCATTTTGCTTCCCTCGGGCTTGACCCGAGGGCCCAGGAACCGGCAGGGGTTGAATTGTTGTTTCGGGTGGCATAGGCCGCAAAGCGCTTGTGTTTCCCGAGTTGGAGATTGGATCCTCGGGTCAAGCCCGAGGAAGGCAGATTTTGTAGGGGTCGCGAAAACCTACCGCGGCGCGTTGACGTCTTCCCTGGCAAAGCCGGCAAGTTGCGAATAGCCCTTTACGACACCTTCCAGCTCTTCGTGCGTTGCCACATCCGACAGCTTGTCAAAGCCGTCCGGTGCGCGCTGGTTGACCATGTCGATCACCCGTTCAGGGCCGCCCGAGCGGTTCGTGCGCACAATCTCCGAGGTGGTTGCCAGCCGATCCGCCTCATAGGCCTTCAGCGCCGTTTCGACATCACCGGCGCCGGCCAGCTTGTCGGCCAGCGAGCGCGCATCAAGCACCGCCTGCGAAGCGCCATTCGACCCGACCGGATACATCGGATGCGCCGCATCGCCTAAAAGCGTCACCCGGCCAAAGGTCCATTGCGGGATCGGGTCACGGTCACACATCGGGTATTCGTAAAACGTTTCCGTCGCCTTGATCAGTTCAACCGGATCGAGCACGTCGAGCGAAAACTTGTCCTCAACGAACGGCAGCAGTTCATCGAGCCGGCCTTCCCGGCTCCAGTCCTCACGCCGCGGCGGCGGGTCCGAACCGTCGGCAATCTTGGCGGCGACCGCCCAGTTCATCAAAACCGTACCGTCATCGCCGGGCTCATTGGAAATCGGGTAAAGCACCAGCTTGGCCTCCATGCCGCCGGCGATCACCATCGACCGCCCGGTCAGGAACGGCTTCCACGGTGTCGCCCCGCGCCACAACAGGATACCGTTCCAGGCCGGCGGGCCTTCATCGGGATAATGCTTTGCCCGCACCATCGAATGAATGCCGTCGGCCGCAATCAGGGCATCGCCCCGGCGCTCGACAATCGCACCGCCATTGCCGTGATCGGCGAACACCGCGGTCACACCGTCATCGCCTTGCGACAAATCCTTGAGCTCGAGACCGGTGTGCACCTTGTCCGCGCCCAGGCGCTCCAGCACGGCCTGGTGCAGGACACCTTGCAGCCGGCCCCGGTGAATGGAAAACTGCGGCACATCGAACCCGGCATCGAGCCCGCGCAGGTCGCGCCAGACCTCTTGGCCGAACCGGTTCTGGTAGATGAGCTCATAGGTGCGGATTGCCACCTTGTCGAGCGCCTCGAGCAGGCCAAGATCGGCCAGTTCCTTGATCGCATGCGGCAGGGTGTTGATACCAACGCCAAGCTCGCGGATCTCACTCGAGCGCTCAAAGACCTCGCAGTCGATGCCTTTTTGATGCAGGCTGAGCGCCGTCGCCAGCCCGCCGATACCACCGCCGGCAATCAGGATAGTCATATCAACTCATTCACATCGTTGAACGGAAAACGGGCGGCCCCTTCGTGACCGCCCGCCCAATTCGATTGACTACATCTTGCAGTCTTGTGCGTGCGGATCGACAAAGTCCTTCAGGACCACCTGCTTGGTCTTGTGGGTCCACTTGCCGTCAGCCCCTTCAACCACTTCACGCACCACGAAGTTCTGGATCGGGAAGTGATTATTGCCATACTTGTAGGAACCGCGCACCGACGGATAGTCCGCCTTCATCAGCGCGGCCCGCAGCGCATCCTGGTCTTCGATCTTGCCGCCAACGGCCTTCACGGCACTGTCCAGGAAGAACAACGTGTCGTAGGCCTGCGAGGCATAAAAGCTCGGATACCGGCCATGTTCGGCGAGGAAATCGGCAACAAAGCGCTTGTTCTGCGCGTTGTCGAAATCAACGTTCCAGTGCATCGTGTCGAGCGAGCCCAGAACGCCGGTCATGTTGGCGGCCTGGAACTTCGGCAGCGAAATGCCGTCCACGGTGAACACGGTGAACAGTTTCATGGTGTCGCGCAGACCGGCCTGGCCGAACTGCTTCATGAAGGCACCGCCGGCCTTGCCGGGGTAAAACACGAAGATCGCTTCGGCGCCAGAGGCCTTCGCCTTGGCCAGTTCGGCAGAAAAGTCCAACTGGGCGTCCTTGCCCCACTTGGTGAAGTCCTTGCCCTTGATCTCGCCCTTGAAGGTGCGCTCGACGCCCTTGGCCATATCCTTGCCGGCCGCATAGTTCGGCGACATGATATAGACCGACTTGACGCCTTCCTGGTTGAGCACTTCGCCGAGCGCCATCGGCACGGTGTCGTTCTGCCAGGAGGTGTTGAAGAAGTTCTTGTGGCAGTTTTTGCCGGCCATCTTTGAGTGTCCGGCATTGGCGCTGATCAGGAACTTGCCGCCTTTGAGAACCGAATTGGCCGAGGCCAGCATGACGTGGCTCCAAATCAGCCCGGTGACCACATCGACATTGTCCTGCTTGACCAGTTTGTCGGCCTTCTGCTTGCCGATTTCCGGCTTGAAGCCGTCATCCTCGACAACCATTTCGACCGGCAGACCGCCGATCTTGTTGTCCAGATGCTTGAGCGCCAGGTTGAAGCCGTTCATCTGTTCGTTGCCGAGCACCGCCGCCGGTGTCGTCAATGTTGTAATAACGCCGATCTTGATCTTTTCGGCACCGAAAGCTGCAGTCGCGCTGACCCCGAGGGCCAAAGCCGCAGCAAGCATTTTCTTGATCATGTAATCCTCCCTAAAAAACAAACACGGACTAAGGACGACATCCTTCAACCTCTACGCCGTCACCCGCATGGCGCCACATTATACAGACCACACGGCGATGCAACAGGGTTGAGGGTCTGTTGGTGAACGCGCCGCGCCCCAATCTCGCTCAAACACATGGAATCAGGTTAGCGGCTGATCCGGATACCGGCGGCGCGGACACGCGGTGTATGATCGAAGCTGGCCGTATCGAGAAACCGCACAACCTGCCGTGCGGCCTCAACGCTGTAGCGCAAACCCACATGCCGGGTCTCGATGACCAAAAAGTCGCTCATGCCCTCGATCTTTGTTTCCGCCACCGACACCAGACCATCGTCGTCACCTGGCAGCATGCGCTCATTGGGGATAAGCGGGAATTTGCCTGCGATGATGCCCACAGGATAGTCCGGCGGACCAATCGACCTGGGATAACTGTCGGCACCTGTTCCCAGATCTCGGGCAACAGGTCCTAATAGGCCGAACCACCAGGCATCCTTCAGGTGGTCAATCATACCCGATCCGCCGTTCGGCGTGCCCAACAGAACAACCCGTCCAAGATTGGGCACATCATGCTTTGCCAGATACGCCCGCACCATCACACCGCCCAGGGAATGGCCGACAAAATGCACCTTGCCTGACTTGCCCAGACAGCAAGCTGCAACCTGACGGGCGATATCCTTCAGCATCTCATCACGCGTGTCGCGCAAGGATGAATAACTGATCAATTCAGCGCGATACCCTGCCCGGCGCAATCTGAGCGCCAGCGGCCACATGGCCATCTTTGACCGGCCCAAGCCATGCAGCACAACAACATAATCACCGCCATTCGTGGCCAGTTGACTGTCAGAAGCCGCAAGGACGCGCGGCGGCGAAATCGAGACCAGGGCGGCCAGCATCGTCAATACGGCAAACACTCTGCAGATTTTGCAAGTCGTAACATGTGGCATTTGCGTGCTCATTCTTTATGAACGCCGTTCAGTCAACCAGACATCCCACACCAATGTGTCGCAAATGGGATTAGCTGCCCTCCGCCGCCCCGATCACGACTTCAATATCCCCAAGCCCCGCCACACCGCCGGTGATCACATCGCCGGTCACCACCGGGCCGACGCCGGCCGGCGTGCCGGTCATGACGAGGTCGCCCGGCATCAGCCGCATCGAGTGCGACAGGAGCGACAGCAATTCGGGGATCGGCCAGATGAGATCGGCAATATCGCCGACCTGGCGTTGCTCGCCATTGACGCTCAGCCAGATGCGCCCGGTGTTGATCAGCCCGGTATCGGCAACCCGGTAGAGTGGCCCGCACGGGGCGGACTGATCGAACGCCTTGCCCCAGTCCCACGGCCGGCCCATGTCCTTGGCGCTCTGCTGCAGGTCGCGGCGCGTCATGTCGAGGCCGACCGCATAGCCGGCAATCAGTTCATCGGTCGCTTCGGGGGCAACCTGAAACGCCTGCTTGCCGATGCCGACGACCAATTCGATCTCATAGTGCAGATTGGCGGTCTCGGGCGGATAGGGGATCGTTGCCGGCGTATCGACCACCGCATCGGCCGGTTTGGTGAAAAAGAACGGCGGTTCGCGGTCCGGGTCCTTGCCCATTTCGCGCGCGTGCGCTGCATAATTGCGCCCGACGCAAAAGATCCGCCGCACCGGGAAGCGGTCGTTCGTGCCGTCAACGGCAATGGACGCCTGCTCGGGCGCTGGAATGATAAATGTCATGGTGTCTCCATTCTAGAGCGCTTCAGCTTTCCCTGTTCGTCATCCCGGCCTTGAGCCGGGACCCAGGGGCGAATTCGCACAGCAGTGCCATGCAGCCCCTGGGTCCCGGATCGGCGCGGCTGCGCCGCTTGTCCGGGATGACGGATTGTGATCAGGCATTGCCGCGGGCCTCGCGCCACAGGCCGAGCTTTTCATGCACCGGGCGGTCGGAATAGCTGAATAGCACGGCATCGCCGGCGGCTTCATGGCGCACCGGGTGCCAGCTCGGCACAACGAAAATATCGCGCGGCCCCCAGGTGAAGGTCTCATCGCCGATCTGCGACGACCCGTTTCCTTCCACGCACACCATCACGGTGGCATCGGTCGAGCGATAGCTCTGCGTTGCAAAGCCCTTCGGCAGCAATTGCACGAAGGTGCCCATCGTCGGCATGGCATAATCGCCGGTCACCGGATTGACATAGCGCATCTTCAGGCCATGGCACGCATCCCATTCATCGCGCTGCCGCATGGTCTCCAATGCCGCCCTGCTGCGCTCGTAAGGGTAATTGAAGATCGGCGATGTCGGGCTTGCCGCGTCATGGTCGACCGGCAACAGACCCTGGCCAAACCGGGCCAGCGCATCGCCGGCCGGGCGCGTCACCGGCTGCTCATCGGCGCCAAGACCTTGCGCAAACGAGGCATCGAGAAACTGCACCAGCGGGATATCAAGCCCGTCGAGCCACACCATCGGCGCATCACTGTCATTGCCATGGTCATGCCAGGCCCAGTTCGGCGTGATCACGAAATCACCCGGCTCCATGTAGGTGCGCTCGCCATTGACCGCGGTATGCGCGCCGCTCCCCTCCAGCACAAACCGCAGCGCGGTCTGGGTATGCCGGTGCGCCGGCGCCACCTCGCCCGGTTTGACCAGCTGCAGCCCGGCATAAAGCGACGTGGTGATTTTGGATTGTCCGCGCAGCCCCGGGTTCTCCAGGATCAGCACCCGCCGCTCGGCTTCCTTGGCGGTGATCAGCTCACCGGCTTCCATCAGCGCCGGGCGCACCTCGTCATAGCGCCACAGATGCGCCTCGCACCGGCTTTTGGGTTCCGGCGTGATCAGCCCGCTCATCACCGACCACAGCGGCGTCAGGTTGTGCGGGTCGATCCGCTCATAGAACGCCTCGCGCTCGGTATTGTCATGTTGATCAGCCATTGGTTTTTCCTTGGATCCTGACCCTACAGCTGTTGTACGCCATTTTCATCGACGCCGTCATAGAGCCATTTCATGCCTTGGTAGGCCTGTTCGGCCGAACGGCCCGACAGCATCAGCTTGCGCAGGTCCGCCGTCGCATCGGCAGCATGATAAATGTCGCCGTAAAGCCGCGCCGTCAGCTGAACCCGCGCCGTACGCAGATAACGTTTTGACTGGTAGTCCGCAAAAGCTGCCGGATAATCGGCATGCGCTTCAATGCACGAGGCAAGGCAAACCGCATCCTCCATCGCCAGACAGGCGCCCTGCGCCAGATACTGCAGCATCGGATGGGCCGCATCGCCGAGCAGCGTCACCCGGCCCCGGCTCCAGTCGCGCACCGGTTCGCGGTCGCACAAGACCCACATCCGCCACGCATCGATCTTGTCCAGCATACCGAGTACGCCGTGGTGCTGGCCGGCAAACCGTTCGCGGAGCTCGGCAACATCGCCGAACACGTCCCAGCCTTCCTCGTAACGGTCCGAATGGAACACCGAGACCAGGTTGAAGATATCGCCGCGATGCAGTGGATAATGCACCAGATGGGTCTTCGGCCCGGCCCACAGCACCACATCGTTGATCCTGTTGGCATCGGGCACCTCGGGCGTTGGCAGGACGGCGCGATAGGCAATATGCCCGCTCACCCGCGGCGGCCCGTCATCGACGATCTGCTTACGCACAACCGACCACAACCCATCCGCACCGATCAGCGCCGCGCCGTCGATTGTATTGCCCGATACGGTTGAAACGCGAATGTGAGAGCCGTGATCTTCATGACCGGTAACGTCCACCCCGGTCGACAATTTCACGTCAGGCAATGCCTCGCAGGCATCCATCAGCACCTGATGCAGATCCGGCCGGTATATCACCGCATAGGGGAACGCGAAGTGCTCGCGGAACACATCATCGTTGAGCGGCACCCGGGTGACTTCACTGCCATCGAGCGCGTCCATCATCACCAGATGATCCGGCAGCACCGCGACATCGTTGATCGCCCCGGTGACGCCGAGCGCCTTGAACATCCGGAACGCGTTGGGCGCGATCTGGATACCGGCACCGACCTCGCCAAACCCGTCCGACTGCTCCAGCACATGCACCCGATGCCCGTTGCGCCCGAGCGCCAGGGCGGCCGCCACCCCGCCAATGCCGCCGCCCGCGACAAGGATCGGCAGATCATCCCGGGCCGGCGTCATGCCGCGGTTCCCTCATAGCGCGCAACGAACCCCGGCGATAATGCCTTCAAACGATCAGGGTCGATCCTTCCGGTCCGGTTGATATAGCTCATGGCAAACTCATAAGGCTCCAGCTTCATGTGCTCTGCAAAATTCTCATACCACAGTGCGCTTTTGTCCGCCGCCTTCAACAGCTTGTCCAGGACCGGTGCGCGGCCGGACTGATAGTCCTCCAGGGCCGCCGTCAGATCATCCGGCTGCGCCTTGATGGCGCCAGCAAGCGCAATTGCATCTTCGAGCGCCAGCCTTGTGCCCGAGCCGATCGAAAAATGCGCCGTGTGCAGCGCATCACCAAGCAGCACCGCATTGCCGTGCGACCAGGCCCTGTTGCGGATCACCGGAAACTGCCGCCAGCAGGAGTTGTTGGAGATCAGCGCTTCACCGCCAAGCGCATCGGCAAACACCTCCTGGCAATAGCTGAGGCTGTCCGTTTCGCTCATCGCGCCGAGCCCGGCATCCCGCCAGGTCGCCTCATTGGTCTCAACGATGAACGTACTGGCATCTGGCGCATAGCGGTAATGATGGGCATTGAACGCACCATGCCGGGTCCGCACGAAAGTCTGGGTCAGCGTGTCGAACGGTCTTGCTGTCCCGAACCAGATGAACCTGTTGCTCAGATGCGTCTCGCTTGTACCCAGGGCATCGCCATGGCGCTGTCGCACCAGTGAATTGACGCCGTCAGCACCAATCACCAGATCGCAGTACGGCAGCTCATCGGCAGGGTCGGCGTAATTCACCTCCACGCCAACCTCGAGCGCACGCGCTTCCAGAAGGTCGAGGAACCGTTGCCTGCCGATGGCGGCAAAGCCGATCCCGTCGATCACCACCCGCTCACCTTGATGAACTAGAGTAAGATCGCTCCAGCGTTCCAGCGCCGGGACCAGCGCGGCATGGGTGCCCGGATCATCTGCGACCAGGAAATCGAGCGCCCGGTCCGAGAACACGATGCCGAAGCCGAACGTCGTGCCGCGCGGCAGTCGCTCATGCACCTCCACACGGGCGTCCGCAATCGCCCGCTTGATCAGATAGGCAGAATAAAGACCGGCCGGTCCGGCTCCGATGATGGCAATGTGCATGATGGTTTGAATTTGGTTTGTTGCCGTTTACATTTAAAACAAACCTGGACCAAATGGAAAGCTCCGGTCAGCCGGTGCCGGGATGAGGGGATGGCTCGATGAGTTTCGAAATGACCGTCGCATGGGGCGACTGCGATGCTGCCGGCATCGTCTTTTATCCCAATTTCTTTCGCTGGTTCGATACATCCTTCCAGCACCTGCTGGCAGCAAAGGGCCTCGACCAGCGCAGCCTTGTCAGCCGCTTCGGCATCATCGGCACCCCGCTTGCCGATGCCGGCGCCCGCTTCATCCGGCCAGCCACCTATGGTGATCTCATCACCATCGACAGCCACGTCTCGGACTGGTCGGAAAAACGCTTCACGGTTGGCCATGTCGTGCGCCGCGGCACAGATATTCTGGCCGAAGGTCATGAGCTGCGGTTCTGGGGCACCCGAGATGCCGAGACCGGCAGGCTCGGCGCGGCACCGATCGATCCCGACTTCAAGACCCTCATGATCAGCTGACTGACCCGCCATGCCGCAAACCCACCGCACTCAAGTTGCCATCGTCGGCGCCGGCCCGGCCGGCCTGCTCCTGTCGCACCTGCTCCACCTTGCCGGCATCAGCTCCATCGTCCTGGAGCGGCAGACCCGCGAGTACATCGAACAGCGCATCCGCGCCGGGGTGCTCGAGCAGCATGTCGTTGAACTGCTGAACGACACCGGCCTTGGCGAACGCCTCGGTCGTGAGGGTCTCCTCCACCACGGCATTCACTTGAATTTCAATGACACGGTGCACCGGCTCGACTTCAACCAGCTGATCGGCCGCAGCATTACGGTCTACGGCCAGCATGAGGTCGTGAAAGACCTTGTCGCGGCCCGCCTCGAGGCCGGCGCCGACATCCGGTTTTCGGTTGCTGATACTGCAATCCATCAGGTCGATACCGACCAGCCGGCCGTCAGCTTCACACATGATGGCGACAGCCACACCATCGAATGCGGCTTCATTGCCGGCTGCGACGGTTTCCACGGCATCTGCCGCCCGTCGATCCCGCAAGATCTGTTACGCATCCACGAACGCATCTACCCGTTCGGCTGGCTTGGCATACTGGCCGAGACGACGCCGCCCAGCGACGAGTTGATCTATTCCAGCCACGATGACGGCTTTGCGCTCTATTCGATGCGCGCCGCCGATGTCGCCCGGCTCTATGTGCAATGCGCACCCGACGAAGACATCGCCAACTGGCCCGATGACCGCATCTGGCAGGCGCTTGGCGAACGGCTCGGCAGCGCCGGCGGATGGTCGCTGAACAAGGGGCCGATTATCGAGCGCGGCATCACCGCCATGCGCTCCTTCGTTGCTGAACCGATGCAGCACGGCCGCCTGTTCCTGGCCGGTGACGCTGCCCACATCGTGCCACCGACCGGTGCCAAGGGCATGAACCTTGCCGTCGCCGACGTCCGCATCCTGTCCCGGGCGCTGGAGACCTTCTTTGCGTCAGGCGACGAGCACAGGCTGAAAGACTATTCAGCCAGATGCCTTGCCCGCGTCTGGCAGGCCCAGCGCTTTTCCTGGTGGATGACGTCGATGCTGCACCGGTTCGACGACAACGACAGCTACGGCCGCCGCCTGCAGCTCGCCGAACTCGAATACCTCACCTCTTCTAAAGCTGCAGCAAGATCGCTGGCCGAGAACTACACTGGCCTGCCGTTTGATGAGGGCTAGAGCGAGATGAGGTTTGATGTAGAACCTGTCCGCAGTATGTCCGCCCAGCACCCCAGTTCCACCGTCATGCTCAAACGTGATGGACATCCGTTGTGTGCCATGTGTGGACGGCTCCGTGTTGTCAAGGGTTTTAGCTGATCTCGCCCTGCTGGTCGGAGCTGCCATGTGTTCGGCCTGTTTGTGCGGCACTACACTTGGCCGCTGGCCATAATGC
>JABDJG010000219.1 GCA_013002595.1 Hyphomicrobiales bacterium
GTTCGGAAGCGACGGCCTATTGCATGCGCATCGCCCGGCGGTCACCGGCAAGCCGAAGATCCTCAAGTTCGAGGGCGCTTATCACGGCAACCACGACTATGCCTCGTTCTCGCAGTTCCCAACCGCAGCGGCGAATTATCCGATGGCGACGTCGGACGTCGGCGGTGTACCGCAGGCGCTGCAGGATACCATGATGGTGGCGCCCTATAACGATCTGGATACGGTCGAAAGCATCCTCAAAGAACATGCTGGCGAGATCGCAGCGATCATTGCCGAACCGGTCCAGCGGATCATGTTTCCCAGGCCAGGTTTCCTGGAAGGCCTGCGCGCGCTTGCCGACAAATACGGCGTGCTGTTGATCTTCGATGAGGTGGTGACCGGGTTCCGCCTAAGCCTCGGCGGGGCGCAGGGCTATTTCGGCATCGAGCCGGATCTCGCCAGCTACGGCAAGATCGTCGGCGGCGGCGGCCCGCTCGGGTGTGTCGGCGGCCGGGCCGATCTCATCGATGCGACCAACCCGGCCCGCAAGGGTCAGGCCGATTACGCCTATATCAACGGCACCCTGCATGGCAATCCGATCGCCGCGGTCGCGGCGCTGGCGACGCTGAAGGTGCTGCAGGCGCCGGGCTTTTACGACGAGTTCCATGCCAGGGCGGACAGGTTCCGGGCCGCCTTTTCAGATGTGCTGGCCCGCCGCGGCGTGCCGGCGATCGTTGCCGGCCAGGCCTCGTTCTGGCAGTTCATCGGTGCGGAAAAAGAGCCGGTCAACCAGATGGACGTGCTGGCCAGCAACACGAAGCTGACAGGCGAACTCGATCATGAGCTGTTGCGCAACGGCGTCTACGTGCTCCCCAACGTGCGCCGGTTCTTCTCCGCCGCCCACACCGATGCCGACCTTGAGCGGGCCGTCGACGCGCTGGACAAGGCATGCGCGGCGGTGTCTGGATAGGGCCTGTTGCGGTATTGGCCAGAACATCTTGTTCCGGCCAATACCGGATCAACTGGTTGTCATTTCTTGCGGCTACCGCTTTTCTTGCGGTCGGTTTTTTTAGATTTCTTCACCTTGGGCTCAGAACCATAAGGCTTGCGCGGGATGTCCTGTGGCCTTGGCGGCGGGTTCGACCGGACGGTCGGGCGCGTGCCAATCGTGTGAGGATCCGGCCTGTCCGGTGCCTCGACCCGTGACGTCACGCTGACGGGCTCAACCACCTCAATATCAATTGAAGCGCCAGCGCCTGCAGAGCCGGTCATCGTGTATGCTGCCGTCACATGCAGGCGGGCCAGGCTCTCAATCAACACGGTGCCTTGAGTAAGGGCCTGCGGCGCCGTTGTCGGGGCACCAAGCAGCAGGGCATTTACACTGCAGCAATCGATGGTGGTGGAAGACATCGGCTCCAACTTCATGCGATCATGCGCGCGGACATCTGCTGCATCCGGCCAACGCCCCAGCACTGCGCCGGAAAACGCCGTCGCAAGCACTTGATGGGCAACCGCCACAGATTTCGGCGAGCCATTGAATATTGTGATCGACGTTGCATAGCGTCCCGGCCTTACTGAGCCGCAGTCGCAGCATTCATCACTTTGGTCACCACAGATGAGCTGTACCGGATAGCGATAGATCATCCGTTCTTTCACCGGCGGCACCAGCACGACGGGATCACGCTCGGGCTGAGTTACCGTAACACCTGTCGGAGTCTCACTGTCGGGATCGCACTCAAGATCCTGCCGATAACGCCCATCGCCCAAATCGATCAAGCCGCCGACGGGCGTACAACCGGGCAGCGGCGTCACTGTCATATCGTCCGCGGCGCCTGGACCGACATGATTTCCATATTTGTCCTGCGGGGTAAAAGTCACCACTACCCGGCCATCGGTCGTTGCTGAAGGCGTAACGGTGACGGATGTCGCATCCGGGTCTATTCCGACGCTGACATGGTGGCTCCACTGCACTTCACGCGTCGTGGAACAGGCCCCGTCTATCCGCGCCTTGGCGTGGAACGTATAGGTTCCATCGACGACGAGAACCTCATCCAGCAGCTTGCCGAATACACCGGCAGGCCGGAACGTGCCGGCGTCCGCCGCTCCATCGGACAGCGCATGTGTTTCTTCGACATAGGTTGCAACGGGGGCATTGTTTGCCGCCTCGATCTGCATCAAGGTGGCCTGACGTGCCGGGATCAAATCGCCATCGACCATCCCTGCGGGGCCAAGGCCATTGGTAGCAAGAGTTGTGCCGACGCTGGCATTCGGTCGTCGCAGGTTCAGCGTTACCATGCCGCCACGCGGCACGGTCTCGTCTGCATATTGCAGGATCACCCTGGGGTTCAGCGTGTCGCCGGTATACAGTTTGCGCGGTTGCTGGTAAGGGCGCAGGCTGGGCCCACCACGAGCGATGACGTTCACGAAATAATTGACCGGCACCGATGGCGGCGGAAACTCAACACTATGCTGACCTGGCCGCAGTACGCGGGCGGTCCAGGTCCCATCCCGTTCACCTTGTTGCGGCAGCGGAATGCGGGCAAAGCGCCATGTCTGACCGGAATCGGTTTCGATGCCCCCTGCCGACAGGTTGAGTACCTGCCCGCCCGGCGTGGTGACTTCAACCAACAGGTCTGCTTCGCCATCGTCCCAGGCGGCAACGACAGTCACTGCTTCTTCGTCGCAAACACTGAACGGAATCTTTGGGCCCTGCCGCATGGTCGCTGACAGGTACATGTCCGGATCAGCCAGGGCGCCAGCCTCGAATATATCGCCAAAGGCCAGCGCAAAGAACTTGCGCAGCTCAAGCCCGGTGCCGGCGCGTTTGTAAAATCCACCATGGGTTTGGGCCAGATCGGTCAACCGCGGTCCATCGAGATTGCTTTCAGTTCCAAAACCAATGGCGGTGATTTCGATCCCGCTTAATCCTGTGACATCGGCAATCGCCTGGGGCTCGTTCTCCATGCCATCGGTCAGCAGCAGAATTGACCGCGGCATGCCGGCGGCGCCTGCTAGTTCGTCACGGGCAGCGGCAAGCCCGTCGCCGATGCTGGTTCTGCCGTTCGGCATGATTCCCGGCAATTCGGCCAAAAGCTGTCCACGGGTGCCGTTGGTCAACGGCTTGAGCGTAAACTCCAGCGGATTAGAGGCGTTGCTGGCAAAAGAGACAAGCCCTGCCTGATTGCCCATCGAAGCGCGCATCATGCTGACAAACAGTTCGGCTGCTTCGCGCGCCTCATCGATCTTTACGCCGCCGCCCGTCGCGGTTCCACCCATACTGCCGGAGCGGTCCATCACAAGCATTACGGCGCGCTCATCGGGTGGGTTGGGTACTTCAATCGGATCATTCAGCATGTTGACACTTGAGGAATAGAACAGATTGCAGGCGCTACCATGGCCGAGCACGCCAACCAGGCGGCCGGATATGTCGAACAGCCCCGATCCGGAACTGCCGCCGGCAACGTCGAGATTGACGCCGATAAAATTTCCAGCGCTGTCGACCGGGACAGTCCCGACAGCCGACGGTCCGGTTTTCTTTACGGCACCATTGGGGTGGTGCACGCCGAATACAGCTTCACCAATTGCCGGCAGGCTGTTGCGCACTGGCACCGGTGGCACCGGCGGTGCGCCGCGCAGCTGCAAGATGGCGTAATCGCGGCCATCGGCCCAGCGGTACTTCACGAGTTTGAGCACTTTGTAGAACACCGCATTATAGGCCGGCTGGACCGACCCGTCGCAATTGACTTCGAAATCAAATGTGACCGAGCTGGTTGGAACTTCAAACCCGTGATCGGAAATGCAATGCCCTGCAAGCGCCACCAGATCTGAATCGATTAGGGTGACCGAACACGAGCTGACGCTTTCCATAGGGTGATCGGCAGATGGCTGGTGGATCGTGACGATCATGCCGGCGCTTTGCGCCACGTCGCGCTGCACGGTGCCCGGCGCTGCACAGCGCACATTTTCCCAGACCGGCGGGTTGGTCTTGTTGCAGATCCAAAAAGGATCATATTTCGGATCGGTCTCGCCGGGACCGTGCGGAAACACCGGTTCGATCCAGGGGCCGGGCAGGAACGGGTCGCAATTGGTAATACTGTTATGACCCGATGCCGTGCTTTGCAAGCTGTGCGCACGCCCGTATCGATCAACGAAGACGCCCCCGGTGTTGGCGCCATCGGTGATGTAGCGGATCGGGACAGTGCCACCTGGCAAATTGTGGATGTTGATCGGGCGGGTCCAGAACGATCCGCCGTCAGCCGAGGTGAACACGTCCATGTCGTAGCCAAGATCGACCTCGAGCCGGTTGCTGGCCGGCAAGCTGACATTCATAAAATGCAGGATGATGAACTTTGTACCTGCGGCAACATAGTTGAAATCATGCTGCCAGGTATTTGGGGCGGTCTGCGCCGCACCGCTGTCTGGGCCGACATGTTGCGGTGTACCAAGAACGGGGACAGTTCCACATATATGAGACATAGCGTCAACCTTTCAGCGAATGAATGCTCCGGAGGCAGGGTCACAAGTTGACCAAAGGTAAGATTTTCTGGAACTGATTTCTGTGAGATTCCCCACACCCTCGCGAAAATTCAGCGCCGGATGAGTGTTGTCCCAGGTGTTGACGGAAAATCCGCCCGCGCTGCGGCCAGCGCGTGACCACAGCTCAAACGCCGGGACTTCGGCAATCCCAACTCTTTAGATCCATCAAGGAATTTCGGCGCACCGAGGAAGATTCGAACTCCCGACCCCCAGCTACGCAGCTAGGTAACTAAGTGAGACAGCCAACGACAACGTGCGCGAATTCATCACAACATCAATCACTTAGCTTCAATTTCAATGTCAGGATACGACAACGAACTGTATCCTCATCGTAGCTAATTCGTAGGGGTGGCAAAAATTGCTCGCGTGTTGGATTCTTGTAGAGACCGATTTTTATTATCTCATTGCTGGGGACGGAGCCGCAAATTTCGACGAGCTTGTGCAAACCGCTCGATTGAATAATGCGCTTTCCAATATCAGCGGTGTGCTGCTTTCTGACGAGCGCAAAGTGGTGACATGTAAACTAGAGCATGGTGAGGTCATATTGAATCATTTGACCGGGCTTTCGCGTTTGCTGGCTAGTTCACAGTCCACGCCGTGGTCTGGTCGACCTCAAGTGGGCTGTAACGACGTCCAGCAGGCGCGAATGTCCGGCCTTCGGTGGACCAAATCGGCCCATCGGACGTCGTTAAGAAACTTACCCGATGCACCACATCGCGTTGCGTTTCTTAACTAGCCGAGTGAACCGATTTGG
>JABDJG010000230.1 GCA_013002595.1 Hyphomicrobiales bacterium
GTCATGGTCCGTCCCATCGCATCTGCAGCAGCGAGGCGACCGGCGATCAAGCCAATGGCAGCGCTTTCGACATAACCTTCGACACCGGTGATCTGGCCAGCAAAACGCAGGTTCGGCATCGCGGTCAGGCGCAGTTGCTCATCAAGCAATTTGGGGCTGTTCAGGAAGGTATTGCGATGCAGGCCGCCGAGACGGGCGAACTGGGCGTTCTCAAGGCCGGGGATGGTACGAAACAGCTCGGCCTGCGATGCATACTTCATCTTGGTCTGGAAACCGACCATGTTGTAGAGCGTGCCGAGCGCATTGTCCTGGCGCAACTGGACAACGGCATAGGGCTTGATGTCCGGATGGTGCTTGTTGGTCAGGCCGCGCGGTTTCATCGGGCCAAACCGCAAGGTCTCTGGGCCGCGCTCGGCCATGACTTCGATCGGCAGGCAGCCGCTGAAGTAGGGGGTTGAGGCTTCCCATTCCTTGAAATCGGTCTTGTCGCTGTCGATCAGGGCCTGAATGAATGTCTTGTACTGATCTTCGTCGAGCGGGCAGTTGATGTAGTCGGCGCCGGTGCCGCCGGGGCCGGCCTTGTCGTAGCGCGACTGGAACCACACGATGTCGAAGTCAATGCTGTCGCGATAGATGATCGGCGCGATGGCATCGAAGAAAGCCAGGCCGTCATCGCCGGTGATGGTTCTGATCGCCTCAGCCAGGGGCTCGGAGGTGAGGGGGCCGGTTGCGATGATGGCATTGTCCCAGTCCTTCAGCCGGTCGCCGCCGACCTCTTCGCGGCACAGCTCGATGTTGGGGTGGGCCTCGATGCGCCCGGTGACATCATTGGAAAACGCCTCGCGGTCCACGGCAAGCGCACCACCGGCCGGCAGCTTGTGAGCATCGCCGGCGCTCATGATCAACGAACCGGCCAGGCGCATTTCTGCATGCAGCACGCCGACAGCATTGGTTTCAGCGTCATCGGAGCGGAACGAATTGGAACAGACCAGTTCGGCCAGTCCGTCGGTCTTGTGGGCATCGGTACCGCGGATCGGGCGCATTTCGTGCAGGACGACCTGGCAGCCGGCATTGGCTGCAGCCCATGCCGCTTCGCAACCGGCCATGCCGCCGCCGACAATATGGATGATGTTATCTGTCATGCCGGATGTTCTACTCCGGCCGGCTCGCTTCGGCTACCAGCCAATTGTGAAATTCTCGGGCCGCATGGCTCATGGGCTGGTCTTTTGGTCGCAACAGGTAGAAACCGCGATCAGAGTTGAGGGTCTGCGTGATCGGACGGACCAGTTCTCCCTGGGCGATGAAGTCCTCTGCCAGCCGGCGGCCGCACAAGGCGATACCTTCGCCGCGCAGTGCCGACTGGATCAGCACCATGTAGTTGTCGTATGTAAGCCCGCGCTGTTCGGGTTCTTCGGTGACGCCAAAAGCAGCCAGAAACGTTTCCCAGGTCACCCAGTTCCGGTCGAATTTGTTAAGGTGCAACAGTGTTTCACCGAGCAGTTCGCGCGGCGACGAGATTTCCTTGCGGCCGTTCAGATAACGCGGTGAACAGATCGGCCAGATCTCGTCATCAAACAGGCGTTCAGCGTCAACGCCCGGCCATTCTCCTTCGCCATAGCGGATCGCAAGATCGATGCCGGCGGCGGTCAGATCATAGACCGGGGAAGACGCAACAAGCCGCAACTCGATCTCCGGGTGCGCAGCGCGGAAACTGGCGAGACGCGCCATCAGCCAGTAGGAGGCAAAGGTGACACTGGTGGCGATGGTCAGTTCGCCCGGCGTGCGATGCCGCCGGATATCTGCTGCGACATTGGCGATATGCTCCAGTCCCATGGCAACGGCGCGGTGCAGCCGTTCGCCTTCCCGGGTCAATTCCAGGCCACGCGAACGGCGCTGGAACAGGCTGGTGCCGAGATGGTCCTCTAGCAGTTGAATCTGACGGCTTACCGCGCTTTGGGTGACCGACAGTTCAATCGCGGCGCGGGTGAAATTGCGATGTCGGGCAGCGGCCTCAAAGACCACTAAGGAGTTGGTCGGTGGCAACGTGTTACGTAGGGCAATTGCCATGAAGAAAACTCATGCCTGATTGATGCTCGATTGGACGAAGTCAAACCATATCAGGTAGAAAACTGTATGCAATCATGAGCTGAAGGCATCGTTCATGAACAAGCAAGCGGATCTTGATTAGCCGGCAGCCTGGTTCAGTGGTGTTGTGTTTTGCTGGACGCAGTCGGCAATGAACTTGAAGGTCTCATCGGCCGGCATCGGCCGGCCGAAAAGATAACCTTGGGCATACTTGCACCCCAGTTTGCGTAAGGTTTCCAGCTCCGCTGGCGTTTCGACACCTTCTGCGATGCACCGGATATCGAGATTGCCGCACATATCGATGATCGCCTTGACGATATGCTGGTTGCGTATGTTTTCATTGATGCCGGTGGCGAAACTGCGATCGATTTTGAGTTTGTCGAGATCGATCTTGCCGACATAGCCGAGACTGGCATGGCCGGTGCCGAAATCGTCCAGAGCAATGCTGACGCCGGCCATCTTCAGGTTCTGGATGGTGGAGCTGGCGGCGTTGAAGTTTTCCAGCAAGGCGGTCTCGGTAATTTCGATATCGAGGCGTTGCCCGGGCAGCTGGTTTTCGTTGAGGATGGAAAGCGTGCGCAGGCCGGTGGATGTCCGGACGATTTCCTTGGCAGACATGTTGAAGGACAATTGTATGGAAGATGGCCAACTCCTTGCAGTAGCGCTGGCCTTTTCCAGCAACTGAACCATCAGTTCGCTGATCAGGCCGGTGCGTTCTGCAGTCGAAATAAACTGCACAGGCGAGATGTGGCCCAGTTCGCTGTCGTGCCAACGGGCCAGGGCCTCAAAGGCAACCGGTTTACCGGCTTCGATATCCATGATCGGCTGGAAAGAAACATCCAGCTTGTTTTCGTGAATGGCAAGACGCAACGCCTGTTCGATTTGTGAACGGCTTTGAATGCTTTGCTCGTGCCGGGGGCTGAACAAGGCAATGTGCGTGCGGTCTGACGTCTTTGCTTCGTGCAGAGCATAGTATGCCCGGCTTCGCAGAAGGTCGGCATTGTCAGCTGATTGGGGAAAAGCGGCCAGGCCGCAACTGGCGGCCAAGATCGCGGTATCGCCACCTATATGATAATGCTGTTCCAGCGTTTTGCAGACTTCGGTGGCGATGTGCATTGCTTCATGCTCGTCGGCCGCCGCGTTCAGGATGAAGGCAAACTCATCGCCTTCGTAGCGGGCGACGAAATCCTTGCCGGCAAAGATTGTCTGGAGCCGGTTCGCAGCCTCTTTCAGCACGGCATCGCCAAAGGCATAACCAAAGACATCGTTGATCGTGGCAAAGCCGTCGAGATCAATGATCCCGACAACAAGGGATTGCTGAGGGTCGGGGTGGTGTTCGATTAACTCGTTCAGTTTCTGGTTGAAATGCCGCTTGTTGGCAATCCCGGTCAGTTCGTCGGTGTAGGCGATACGGGTAACTTCGCGTTTTGCAGCGGTGACTTCGTTGTTGCGCCGGGTCAGGAGATTGCGGCTTTCGATGACGTCGGTAAGGGCATGATAATATTGCCGCAAAATCTTGTGCAACAACACCCCGATGGTGGCAAAAGCGACCACCATCGTGGCGAGTACCTCATTGTCGTCAGCCAGCAGCTTGATCGTAAACGGCAGGCACGCCGCGACAATGATAAGGCTTGATGTGGCGGGCATTGCGGCTGTGCAAACAGAGGTAACCGTAGCGCAGATCAACACCATCAAAGCGATAAATGCCTGCTGATAGGCATCGCCATAATCAAAGAGCAGCCCGGCCCACACAGTAAAGCCAAATGCCATCACGGGGCCCAGTATCATGGTTGCCCGGATTTGCCTGTTGATCTGTTGTTCAGTCAGCTCGGTCCTGCGCAAACGGAACCAGTGAACGGTGCGAATGATCGCGCTGCTGAACAAAATGACCGGCACGACGGAGATCAACGGCAAAGGCGCCGAATTGCGGAATGTAAACAGTACCAGGACCGCAGCGATCAGCATCATGATGTAGAGAAGGGGGAGTTGCTGGGCGAGCAGCGAATGCCGGACGGCATTCAATTCCGCCGACCTACTATAGATGCGCTGCTCATGCGCATCGGTTGGTTTCTCTTGCCCCAAAGTCCAGACCGCCCTTGGCTTCTTGAAAGGCTATAACTGTTCGGAACCGTGCCGAACACCAACAGCCGCACTTCAAGAGAATTCAGGGCCTCTCATACAAGATCCGCCTTACAGATACCCTAATGGAACCCTGACAAATTGGCGGTGATAAATCAACGAACTAGCAATAAATGCCTATTCTGCAGCCTGGGTGTTGCCGGCTTTCCGGTTGAGAACCGTCTGAAGAAACTGGCCGGTATAGGAACGCTCGCAGGCCGCAACATCCTCCGGCGTGCCCGCCGCCACGATTTCACCGCCGCCATCACCGCCCTCCGGACCCAGGTCGAGGAGCCAGTCGGCAGTTTTGATGACTTCCAGATTGTGTTCGATGACGACCACGGTATTGCCGTGTTCGACAAGTTCGTGCAGCACTTCGAGCAGCTTTGCGACATCATGGAAATGCAGGCCTGTTGTCGGTTCATCGAGCAAATAAAGCGTTCGGCCAGTTGCCCGTTTTGACAATTCCTTAGCGAGTTTGACGCGCTGGGCCTCGCCGCCGGACAGCGTCGTGGCCTGCTGGCCGACCTTGATGTAACCAAGGCCGACCCGCTCCAGGGTGACCAGCTTGTCGCGAACGGCAGGAACGGCGCGGAAGAAGTCCGCAGCTTCGGCGACAGTCATATCGAGCACATCGGCAATCGACTTGTCCTTGAAACGTATTTCCAGCGTTTCGCGGTTGTAACGGGCGCCGGAGCATTCATCGCAGGTCACGTAGACATCCGGCAGGAAATGCATCTCAATCTTGATGACGCCGTCACCCTGGCACGCTTCGCAGCGGCCGCCCTTGACGTTGAAGGAAAACCGGCCCGGTCCATAACCGCGCGCCTTGGCGTCGGGAAGGCCGGCATACCATTCGCGGATCGGCGTAAAGGCACCGGTATATGTCGCCGGGTTGGAGCGCGGCGTACGGCCGATCGGGCTCTGGTCGATGTCGATGATCTTGTCGAGGTACTGCAGGCCTTCAATCGTGTCGTGTTCGGCGGGCGCTTCGCGGGTCTTCATCAAGCGGCGGGCAGCGGCCTTGTATACCGTATCGATCAGCAAGGTGGACTTTCCGCCGCCGGATACACCGGTGACGCAGCTGAACAGGCCGAGTGGGATCTCTGCGGTGACATTTTTCAGGTTGTTGGCGCGGGCTCCGGTGACCGTCAGCTGGCGTTTCCTGTCACGCTTGCGCCGTTTGACGGGAACCGGGATCTGCATCATGCCGGTGAGGTACTGGCCCGTCAGCGAGTTCGGGTTGGCCATCACCATGTCCGGCGTGCCCTGGGCAACGATTTCGCCGCCATGGATGCCGGCGCCGGGGCCGATATCCACGACATGGTCCGCCTGGCGCACGGCCTCTTCGTCGTGTTCGACAACAATCACCGTGTTGCCCAAGTCGCGCAAATGGGTAAGGGTCTCCAAAAGCCGCTCGTTGTCACGCTGATGCAAACCGATGGACGGTTCATCAAGCACATAGAGCACACCAGTCAGCCCGGAGCCGATCTGCGAGGCCAGCCGGATGCGTTGGCTCTCTCCACCGGACAGGGTGCCGGATTTGCGCGACAAGTTCAGGTAATCAAGACCGACGTCGACGAGAAATTTCAAGCGTTCGCGAATTTCCTTCAAGATCCGCGAGGCGATTTCGCGGTGCTGCGGGCTCAAGGTATCGGAGACGCCATCAAACCAGTCGCGCGCGGCGCGGATCGACAACTGGGTGACTTCACCAATGTGCCGGCCGTCGATCTTTACGGCCTTGGCTTGCGGTTTGAGGCGATAGCCATCACAGGCACTGCATGGGTGATCGGACTGGAAGCGGGCCAGTTCCTCGCGGACCCAGGACGAATCGGTTTCGTGCCAGCGCCGCTGAATGTTGCCGATGACGCCTTCGAACGGTTTTGCCGTCTTGTAGCTGCGCAAACCGTCGTCGTAGACGAAAGTAATGTCTTCACCGTTCGACCCGAACAGAATGACAGATTGCACGACCTCATCGAGTTCGTTCCATGGCGTCGTCATCGAGGCGCCGTAGTGCTTGCAGATTGCCTCGAGTGTCTGGGTGTAATAGGGCGATGTGTTGCCGGTCTTGGCCCATGGTACGATGGCACCCTGGCGCAATGACAGATTTTGGTCGGGCACGACCAGGTCGGCCTCGAACTTCAGTTCAGTACCCAAACCATCGCATTTCGGGCAGGCGCCGAACGGGTTGTTGAAGGAAAACAGCCTTGGTTCGATCTCATCAATGGTGAAGCCGGAGACCGGGCAGGCAAAGCGCTGCGAGAACAACATCCGCTCGTGAGTGTCGTTCAGTGATTTGTTGGCACTGGCCTCAGCCGTCTGGCCGGCATCGAGCGGTTTGTCGGCAAATTCGGCAACGGCGAGACCATCGGCCAGCTTCAACGCGGTCTCAAGCGAATCCGCAAGGCGGCTGGCCAGATCATCGCGGATCACCAGGCGGTCAACGACCACATCGATATCATGCTTGTATTTCTTGTCGAGAGCAGGAACATCGGCAATCTCGTGAAACGCGCCATCGACCTTGACGCGCTGAAAGCCCTGTTTCATGAGGCCGGCGAATTCCTTGCGATACTCACCTTTGCGGCCGCGCACGATCGGGGCCAACAGGTAAAGCCTTGTGCCATCTTCAAGCGCCATCAGCCGGTCAACCATCTGGGTGATGGTCTGGCTTTCAATCGGCAGACCGGTCGCCGGTGAGTAGGCGATACCGACACGGGCGAAAAGCAGACGCATATAGTCGTAAATCTCGGTCACGGTGCCGACCGTGGAGCGCGGATTGCGGCTGGTGGTCTTCTGCTCGATCGAGATCGCCGGCGACAGCCCGTCGATCTGATCGACATCGGGCTTTTGCATCATCTCAAGGAACTGGCGTGCGTAGGCTGACAGCGATTCCACGTAACGGCGCTGGCCTTCCGCATAGATGGTGTCGAAGGCAAGTGAAGATTTGCCGGACCCGGACAGGCCCGTCATCACGATCAGACTGTCACGCGGCAGCTCGAGCGACACATTTTTCAGGTTGTGTTCGCGGGCGCCTTGAATGCGGATGACTTTGTTCATCTCAGACATATGGTGGGACTAGGGCCTGTTGACATTCAGGTTATGGTGCTGGCGTGGCTCATTTGGCCTGTGGCTAGCATTGAGTAGCGCAGCAGGGTAGCCCCCTTCAAGCTGCTCAATGTGACGTCCACAGGCAAAATGGGCCTCGTCCCAAAGGGGATTTGG
>JABDJG010000232.1 GCA_013002595.1 Hyphomicrobiales bacterium
TATCAAGGCTATGTCGTTTTATCGTTTCTTGGTCAACGGCTCATGGTGCCATTTCCGGTGCCGTATACCGAAGCCGTTGTCTTAGCGCAGATCGACCGCCTTGCCACCGACGGAACAATATTTAGTGACTTGCGTGCTGCGCCGTTCTTTCCTTCACTCTATCCCCCCTTGTTTCATCTGTTCAGTACTGCACTCAATGCCGTGACGGGTGCAGAAATCCTCGCGCCAAGACTAGTGAGTATGACTGCATTTGCAGTGATCATCCCGGCTGGCTGCGGCGTTATCGCATGGGCTGGAAAGTCGACCGCCGAACGCCTATTGGGTGTCGGCTTGTTTGTGTGTCTGGCCGTAACACTTCAGCCGATTTACGAACTGGCAACCGTTGGTATAGTCGACATGCTCGCTGCCGCGTTTTCCTTTAGCTGCATCGTGGTTTTTATTGTCCGGAACGGCGAGCGGCTCGACAATTCGTCATTTGCGATAATCGCCATACTGTCATCGCTGGCATTCTGGACCAAACCAACGGCACTCTATGGACCACTGGCAGTTTTCGCGTTCCTACTGACCAAACATGCTGGATCGGCCGTCCGGCTGGCCCTTATGGGAGCAATAGGTGCATTGGTCAGCGGATTTGCACTATGGCTGTACTTTGGGACAGACATGCTGACGAATGTTTTCGGCTACACGCAAACCCGTTTCGCGCCCGATCGGGCAGGTTATGCCTTTGCCGTGTTTTGGGCGCGATATCTTTCACTCGCCTTGTTCACCGTACTTATTGCCGGGATATGCCTTTTTTCCAGAACGCTCGGCCGACTGGCCGAATATGAAAAGCTGGCGCTCTATTATCTGCTGGCTGCATCGCTGGGTTTCTTTGCCGCCGCCCGTCAGGGTTCAGACTGGAATTACATGATCGAATTCTGTCTCGCGCTGAGTTTAGCAACCGGCTTTGCCGGTATTAGAATTGGCACCGCGATAGAGAACGCCCGGCAAGGTGCACCGGCAAGCCTGCTGCGTGCGGCTGCCGGGACAGGTCTTGTGCTGCTTGCCTTGTCGGCGGTTCCCTCGGGGCGGCCTTTCAAGACAAGTATCAATGTAGGCCCGTTCGAAATCCGTGAAACATTACGCCTCAAAAGCAAGCTCAGGACAGGCGGCCAACGTATATTCTCGGCTGATCTTGGGATGAAAATGATGCTCGGCCAAGAGATCGAAGTCGAACCAGCTACGGTTCTGGCGATGCATAGAACCGGCCTTTGGGACATCGCTCCACTCACGAAGCGAATTGAGAGCGACGTCTATGACTGCATACTGGATCACAACAGCGCTTTGATGGCGCACCCAGAAATGCAGGCCGTCATAAGCCGCTTTCCCAAGTCGGAAACTTTCGCCAGATACAAGCTGTACTGCAAATAAACGCTTTAAGCGCTGAAGCCGTCCCAGAACGCCTTTGCCTTGGCAAAGAAGCCTTCGGATTGAGGCGAATTGTCCCTGGCTTCCTTGTTGAATTCGGCGAGAAGCTCGCGCTGTTTGCGCGACAGGTTGACCGGCGTCTCGACGGCTGCCTGAATATACATGTCACCATGCTGGGTCGAGCGCAGTACCGGCATGCCTTTGCCCTTCAGGCGAAACTGTTTGCCGGTCTGGGTGCCGTCGGGAATGTTGACGCGAGCCTTCTTGCCTTCGATGGTCGGCACTTCGATGTCGCCGCCAAGGGATGCCGTTGTCATTGAAATCGGTACCCGGCAGAACAGGTCGGCGCCATCGCGCTGGAAAAATTCATGCGGCTTGATGGACAAGAAGATGTAGAGATCACCCGCCGGTCCGCCGCGCACGCCGGCCTCACCTTCGCCGGCAAGCCGGATACGGGTTCCATCTTCAACACCTGCTGGGATATTCACCGACAGGGTGCGTTCTTTGGTGACCCGGCCAGCCCCGGAGCAATCGGTACAAGGGTCGGAAATGGTCTGGCCACGGCCCTGGCAGGTCGGGCAGGTGCGTTCAACGGTAAAAAAGCCGGATGAGGAACGCACGGCACCGGCACCATTGCAGGTGCCGCAGGTCGTTGGCTGAGTACCCGGTTTGGCACCTTGGCCCGAGCAGGTTTCGCAAGTTACCGATGTCGGAACACGGATCTGCGCGGACTTGCCCGAAAAGGCTTCGGTCAGCGAAATTTCCATATTGTATCTGAGGTCGGAACCACGGGCAGCACTTGAGCCGCGCCGGCCACCACCGCCACCTTGGCGACGGCCACCCATGAACTCGCCGAACAGGTCCTCGAAAATATCGGACATCGAGGAGTTAAATTCAGTGCCAAAGCCTCCAGGGCCGCCGGGCGCGCCGCCTTCGAAAGCGGCATGGCCGAACCGGTCATAGGCCGCACGATGTTCGTCGTTCTTGAGAACCTCGTAGGCTTCGGCTATTTCCTTGAATTTCTGCTCGGCCTTGTCATCTCCCGGATTAGCATCTGGGTGATACTGCTTGGCGAGCTTGCGAAAGGCCGATTTGAGCTGCTTTTCGTCCGCATCGCGGGCAACACCGAGAGTTTCGTAATAGTCACGCTTCGACATTAACCTGAAGCCTCATGCATTCCCCATGGGGGGAAGACCCAAATGCGGTCCTCGCCCCAATCCACTTGAGTGTATCGATAAGGGCGAGAACCATGTCTGTCATCCGCTTCAGGCTGACTTTTTGTTGTCGTCGTCGTCATCCGAGACTTCTTCGAAGTCGGCATCGACCACGTCATCTTCAGCATCGCTGCTCGGGCCGCCATCGGCCTCATCCGAATCGCCGGCATCAGCCTGGCTGTCCTGATAGACCGCTTCACCAAGCTTCATGGCGACCTGGGCCAGCGCATTGGTTTTGTCGGTGATGGCCTGAGCATCTTCGGCTTCAAGTTCGGTCTTGAGCTCGGCAATCGCGCCTTCGATAGCCGACCGGTCGGCTTCAGAGACCTTGTCGCCGTGCTCCTTGACGGTCTTTTCGGTCGAGTGGATCAGTGCCTCGGCATGGTTTCTGGCTTCGACCAACTCCTTGCGCTTGGCATCTTCAGCCGCATTGGCCTCGGCGTCCTGGACCATTTGCTCGACTTCATCATCGGACAAGCCGCCAGAGGCCTGGATACGGATCTGCTGTTCCTTGCCAGTGCCTTTGTCCTTGGCCGAAACGTTGACGATGCCGTTGGCGTCGATGTCGAAGGTGACCTCGATCTGCGGCACGCCGCGCGGCGCTGCCGGGATGCCCACGAGGTCAAACTGACCGAGCATCTTGTTGTGCTGGGCCATCTCGCGTTCGCCTTGTGCGACCCGAATGGTTACCGCATTCTGATTGTCATCTGCGGTGGAGAACACCTGGCTCTTCTTGGTCGGGATCGTCGTGTTGCGATCGATCAGGCGGGTGAATACACCGCCGAGAGTCTCAATGCCGAGCGACAGCGGTGTGACATCGAGAAGCAGAACGTCTTTCACGTCACCTTGCAGAACGCCGGCCTGGATAGCCGCACCAATTGCAACCACTTCATCCGGGTTGACGCCCTTGTGCGGCTCCTTGCCGAAGAAGTTCTTCACCGTCTCAATGACCTTGGGCATGCGGGTCATACCACCGACGAGTATAATCTCGTCGATCTGGCCTGCCGACAACCCGGCATCCTTCAGGGCCGCCTTACACGGATCGACGGTACGCTGAATGAGATCGTCGACCAGCGATTCCAGCTTGGCACGCGTGAGTTTCAAGGTCAGGTGTTTGGGGCCGGACTGGTCAGCTGTGATGAACGGCAAGTTGATCTCGGTCTGGGCAGCCGAAGACAACTCGATCTTGGCTTTCTCAGCAGCCTCTTTGAGGCGCTGCAGGGCCATGTTGTCGTTACGCAGATCGATCGACTGGTCCTTCTTGAACTCATCAGCCAGATAGTCGACGATGCGCATGTCGAAATCTTCACCGCCAAGGAAGGTGTCGCCATTGGTGGACTTCACTTCGAAGACGCCGTCGCCGATCTCCAGAATGGAAACATCGAAGGTACCGCCACCGAGGTCATAGACCGCAATTGTGCCAGCTTCTTTTTTGTCGAGACCATAGGCAAGCGCGGCCGCTGTCGGCTCGTTGATGATGCGCAACACTTCAAGACCGGCAATCTTGCCGGCATCCTTGGTTGCCTGACGCTGGCTGTCATTGAAGTAGGCAGGAACCGTAATCACGGCCTGGGTGATGGTATCGCCGAGCGAGCGTTCGGCGGTTTCCTTCATCTTTTGCAGGATGAAGGCGGAAATCTGCGCCGGTGCATACTTTTCCCCACGCGCCTCGACCCAGGCATCGCCATTCTCGGCCTTGACGATCTTGTAGGGGACGAGCTTTTTATCCTTTTCAACCATCGGATCAGTCATCCGGCGGCCAATCAGGCGCTTAATGGCGAAAAAGGTGTTCTCAGGGTTGGTGACGGCCTGGCGTTTGGCAGGCATGCCGACCATTGTTTCGTTGTCTTCACCAAAGGCAACAATCGACGGGGTGGTGCGGGCACCTTCAGAGTTCTCAAGAACTTTCGGCGATGTGCCATCCATCACCGCAACGCACGAATTGGTCGTGCCCAGGTCAATACCGATTACCTTAGCCATTTAGTCCTCCATACGGCCGGCCGCACAATGAAAGCCCCAATTTCCGGGCACTCCCGTTCCCTGACCCAAGTCAGAGTGCAGACCTCCAAGTTACAAGCAATAATCCGCAAACTTTTGATCCCCTCGCCCTTCGCGATTAGACCATTGCGGCGTTCCTCGGTTATATAGGGTGAGCATCCAGACCCATCAAGCTGTCTTACTAAGACTTTTTGACCGCACAGGCGGTTTTTTAGCCGCAGGCGAAGCCAATCCAGTGTTTGGTGACAGTTTTATGGTTAACATTGTGTTAACGGCTGCCGCCACACGCCTAGAATTTGCTCCCAGGTGGACTATCGATCATGCAATCTGACGGCCTTAAACATCTTCCAGAGTGCCTCGATCGTGAAACCCAACAAGAGATCGTCGACATCTTGCGCATCTGCATTGGTGATGCTCCCTTGTACACACCAGCAATGCCGCGTTCAGGGCGCCCATTTTCAGTCCGGATGACCAATCTGGGGGTTTTGGGCTGGGTATCCGACAAGAACGGTTATCGATACCAGGAACATCACCCTACAACGGGCCGACCATGGCCGGCGATCCCTGAACGCATCATGGACATCTGGCACAAGGTATCCGGCTATCAGCACCCTCCAGAGGCTTGCCTGGTCAATTATTACAAAGGCAAAGCCCGCATGGGCCTGCACCGCGACGAAGACGAGGCGGATATGAATGCGCCAGTCGTTTCAATCTCGCTCGGTGACAGCGCGGTTTTCAGAATTGGCGGCACCGATAGAAGGGACAAGACCGGTTCGATCAAGGTTCACTCCGGCGATATCATCGTCATGGGTGGGCCGGCCCGTCTTGCCTATCACGGCATCGACCGCACGCTTGCCGGTACATCGACATTGCTCAAAGACGGTGGCCGGATCAATCTGACGCTGCGCCGTGTAACGGTTCCATCCTAACTGCAATTCGGTCGGCATACATTTCGGCCAACAGGCTTTTGAGGATTTTGCCGGTTGCGGCTCGCGGCATGTCACACGCTGTGAAGACATGCGTTGGCACCTTGTAGGGCGCAATCAAATTTCGAACATGCTCCTTAATTTCCGTTTCGCAGATATCAGCGCCGGGTACCGGTTCAATGAAGGCCAGCACGGCTTCATTGCCGTCTGACTGCCTGTGGCCGATGACGGCGGCGATCAGAACGTCCCTATGGGTCGTGAGCGCAGTCTCAACCTCGGGTGGGTAGACGTTGAAGCCGGAGCGGATGATCAGTTCCTTGATGCGACCGGCAACTTCAATCGTACCGTCAGGGGCAACACGGCCAAGATCGCCAGTGTGAAAGAACCCTTCGCTGTCCAGCGCTGCAGCGGTTTCCATTGGCGCCTTGTAGTACCCTTTCATCACATTGGGACCACGGATCCAGATTTCGCCGATATCACCATCCGGCTCGGTTGTGGCGCCACCAGCCGGGACGATGCGAACTTCATGGCCCGGAAAGACCGGGCCAACAGCGGTATCAGACACAGGCGAGCCGGGCAATGTCGTTGCCACCCCGGCGGCAGTTTCGGTAATGCCGTAACCATTATTCAGCGTGAGTCCGTAGAATTCTTCTGCGCTTTGCTTCCAGTCAAGGTCGAGCGGCGCCCCGCCGGCCGATACGTATTTGAGTGCTGGCGCATCAACGCGTGAAATCCCCCTGTGGCGGGCATATTCGATGATCCGGGCATGCATCATGGGAACGGCGGGAAAATAGGAGACGCCATCGGCAAGCGCGGCAAGCGTTGCGGCTTCGTCGAAACGGTCCATCAACTGCATTGTTGCACCAGCCGACAACGCTGCCATTATGACCGAAACGAAGCCGAATACGTGGGTCATGGGGATTGCACACAACAGTTTGTCATGCCGGGCGCAACCGCGAACTTCAGCCGAAAGCCGGCCCGCGTTGGTGACATTGGCATGGGTGAGCATCACGCCCTTTGGGTCACCCGTCGTCCCGGTCGTATAAAACAGTACCGCGACCTGCCTGTCCGCATCGGCATGACATTCCTCCCGATCCTGCCCCAGGGAAGCTTCGATACGCACTGATCCAAAGCTGCCGGTCGCCTCAATGGCACTGCAGTCATCTGCATGCTTTGCGGCCTCGGGCGACACAATGTGGGTGAACACGGTCGCCGACGGCATCGCGTGCGACCGCACCCGGTCAAGTTCATGTGCCGACATGCGGGCGTTGACGGGCACGACCCAGCAATCCAGACGGCTGGAGGCCAGCACAAAGCAGATCGCCGAGAATGAATTCTCCGCCACAAGCGCAATGCGATCTCCGCCTTGGACGCCGAGAGTCTTCAAGCAATCTGCTGCTTTGGCGCTGGCAGTCCTGAGTTCATCGAATGTGTAAGTGACGCCATCGTAGTCAACAATGACAGTTTGATCGGGCAGTTCTGCCGCCCATCGGTCAACCATATCGTGGATGCGTCTCATCGGGTCAGCGTGGCGTGAAGCGCAAGGACGGTCAACCGGGTTCTGATTGCGTCATGCAAATGAAAAGGCCCCCGCCGATGGTCGATCAGGGGCCTCAAGAGTTCAACTGTCAGCGCTTAGCTTGACCAGCCGTTCAGCTTGGCATTGTTCTGGCAGGATTTCTTTGAAGAAAATCCTTCAGAGGACCGCCCTACCTGGCGGCCGTTGCTGGCAAACGAACGCCAGCGGTGCTCGCCACGCTTGTCCGTGTAGAATTCCCACTTGTCCTTGGCACCATTGCGATTGGCGTTCTTTTCGCAATCTTTCTTTCCATTATAGCCTTCGGAGGATGCGCCGATGATCCGCCCGTTCGATGAAAACTTGCGCCAGCGCCACTCGCCTTTTTTGTCCTGATAGTATTCGGTTTTTGAATCTGCCATAAAAGTAAACCTCCCAAGTTTATGGCCTTCCCCTAGATCGTCTCGGGGCGCAACATTCAACAGCTGGCGCGAATTGTCCAGTACTGAAAAAGCGACAACTGCAGATTATTCTGTCGGTGTGTCTTTCACGGAACTATCATCAGCTGCAGCCTTAGGGCCGCCCTTGGCCACGCCGACCATGGCCGGCCGCAGCACACGCTGGCCGATAACGAAGCCCGCCTGGACCACCTGGAGCACCGTACCGCTGACGGCTTCGTCGTCCGGAATCTCGAACATGGCTTGATGCAAATTTGGATCGAAGCGCTCTCCAACCGGCTCAATGCGTTTGATACCGTGCTTTTCAAACGTATTGAGCAGCTCCCGGCGCACCAGTTCGACACCCTCCAGCAGATTCCGGGTTATATCATCGGCCGCCTCGCGCTCTTCATCACTGACAGTGCCAAGTGCGCGGTCCATGTTATCACTGACATTCAGCATGTCGCGGGCGAAACTGCTGGCTGCATAAAGTGTTGCTTCGGCTTTTTCGCGTTCGGTCCGCCTGCGCAGGTTTTCCATTTCTGCGGTTGCCCTCAGCAAACGGTCTTTGAGAGTCGAATTTTCGGCCTCAAGCTCGGCTATTGGATCGAATTCGGTATCGGCCTCGTCAATTTCCTCATCGGCCTCCTCACCCAATGCTTCGGCAAGTTCGGCGATGTTGTCGAACTCGAGATCATCGGATTCCAATTCCCTCAAATCCTCTTCCTCAAGGATTGTCTCAGCTGTCTTCTTGCCGTTTTTACCCATGTCTTGACTTCCATTTGGTGAGGCCCGCCGCAATGGCCATGTCTTTGCAGTTGAGGGATATCTGTTGTTCGCAACAAAAAATCAAGAGAGCAATCGACCAACCAGTTTGGCCGTGTAGTCAACCATGGGGACAATGCGGGCATAGTGCATGCGGGTCGGGCCAATGACGCCGACGACGCCGACGACGTTTTTTTCCTGATCGTGATAAGGCGAAACGACCAATGAGGAACCCGACAGCGAGAACAACTTGTTCTCCGAACCGATATAGATGCGCACTCCCTCACCCTTTTCAGCCAGACCCAGCAAACGGGTCAGCTCGCGTTTTTCTTCCAAATCCTCGAACAGTTGGCGCAAACGCTCAAGGTCGTCGAGCGCGGTCATGTTCTCGATGAGATTGGCGCGGCCACGCACAATCAAGGTCTTCTGGTGTTCATCGCCCTCGCCAGACCATACCGCAAGCCCGTCCTCAACCACCCTGGCTGACAATTCATCGAGTTCTTTTTTCAGCGTATCAATGTCCTGTTCGACAAATCTCTGAGCTTCCAGGATCGTTTTGCCGCGCAGCCGGTGGTTGAGAAAATTGGAGACTCGGGACAATACCGATATCGGCAGGCCCATCGGCACATCGATCGCCCGATTTTCTACTGTACCGTCTTCGCCGACCAGAACGACGAGCGCCTTGCCTGGCGACAGACTGACAAATTCAATGTGGCGCAGCCGCATATTGACTTTTGGCGTTACGACCAACCCGGCGCACTGCGACAGACCGGACAGCACATTGGTAGCGTCGGTCAAAACGTCTTCCACGCGCTGCTCACGGTCGAGGCTGGAAATCTGTGTGTCGATGTCCTGGCGCTGCTCACGCGATATCGAGCCACGCTCCATTATGGCATCAACGAAGAAACGCAGGCCCAGTTCAGTCGGCATGCGCCCGGCACTGGTGTGCGGCGAGGCAATCAGGCCGAATTCCTCAAGATCTGACATGATATTGCGAACCGACGCCGGCGACAGATTTGACGTCAGACCACGCGCGATGGTACGCGAGCCAACGGGTTCACCAGTATCCAGATAGGTGTCGACCAGCTGGCGGAAGATTTCCCGGGACCGCACATCAAGCGCAGCCAGCCCAGACAATTTCGATTGCATTCAGTTTTACTCAAACACCATTGCACATAATTGGAATCTAGGTAGCCGGGAGCCGTGCGTCAATTGCCGATGCACAATGGTTCCAAATTGGTACGACTTGCTCTAGGCTGAATCGACATTTAGCGCATCCATATCATAGCGGCGGCGATTTGAATGAATGACAAGAAGTAGATTGCCTTTCTGTCGAAGCGTGTGGCGATGCGTCTGAACTGCTTGAGCTTGCCGAAGCATCGTTCAATCACGTTTCTGGCCTTGTAGATCGTGAAGTCGTAAGGGATCAGCTGCTTTCGTGTTGGGTTGCAAGGGATGACGGCTTGTGCGCCCATGTCTGCGATGTACTTGCGTAAGGCATTGCTGTCATAGGCTTTATCGGCCAGGACATGACTGGCTTTGAGGCCATCCA
>JABDJG010000234.1 GCA_013002595.1 Hyphomicrobiales bacterium
GGCCCATCCTGAAAGCATCGCCAAATTCCAGATCCAGGACCGCGCATTCACCAGGGCAAGCGCCCGTCGCGGTGGTTATGATCTCGCTCAACGAGGCGCACAATATGGCGGACGTGCTGGATAATGTTGCAGGTTGGGCGCAGGAGGTGTTCCTGGTCGACAGTTTCAGTGCGGACAACACGGTCGACATTGCCTTGTCGCGCGGTGTTCATGTGGTGCAGCGCAAGTTTGGCGGGTTCGGCGAGCAATGGAACTATGCCCTTGATGAGCTGCCGATCACGGCGCCGTGGACGATGAAGCTCGATCCCGATGAACGGATTACACCGGCCTTGAAGACCGCCATCGAAGCAGCGGTCGCCCAGGACAAGCACGATGCGCTTTATGTGCAAAGGCGCCTGTGGTTCTTGGGCGAGCCGTTACACGTGCGCCAGACGCTGCTGCGGTTGTGGCGGACGGGCAGTTGCCGGTTCTCCGATGTGACGGTCAATGAGCACCCGATTGTCGAAGGTCGCGAGCTGGTCCTGACCGGCGACCTTGAGCATCACGACAGCCCGGGCCTGGATCACTGGAGCGACAAGCAGGACCGCTACACAACGGCCGAAGCTGCCGCTCAGTTTCGCGGCGACAAGCTGTCGGGCACGCCGCGATTGCTTGGAACGGCGCTTGAACGGCGGATGTGGCTGAAGGCCATCTATTCGCGCTTGCCGTTCCGCCACCAGCTGATGTTCATCTATTGCCTGATCGGGCAGGGCGCCTGGCGGGCCGGGCGCACCGGCATCACCTGGGCGCGGATGCGGGCACAGCTTTATCGCACGATCGAAGACAAAACGGCCGAGATGAAGCGGCTTGGCCATGCCGTTGAAGCGCCGCCGCCGCGCACCGGGCCTCCGCATCCAGATGCCGTGCAAGCTGACGTTGACGCAAAGGGCAGGAAATGACCGGCGCGGTAGACTGGCACAGCGAGATAGCCGCTGAATTCGATGCCCGCTATGAGGTCTCACCGGCGTTTCGCGAGCGGCTCGATGTCTGGGCAGCGTTGATCGACACCTATGGCGGGGCGGACAGCGATGTGCTCGATGCCGGTTGCGGTTCCGGGGTCATGGCCAGCGTTGCGGCGCACAAGGTGAAATCGGTATTGGGGGTTGATGCGAGCCCGCAGATGATCGGTCTTGCAAGACAGCGGTGCAAGCTCCTGGACAATGCCGATTTCAAGGTCGGCATGCTTGGCGACCGGGATGTTGCTACGGATCAGACTTTCGATGTCGTCTTGTGTTCCAGCGTTCTGGAGTATGTGGATGACCTTGATGGTGCGCTCGGCTGGCTGGCCGCGAAGCTGAAACCAGGTGGAACCTTGCTGGTGTCGATGCCGAATGGCGCCAGCCTTTATCGCAAGGTCGAACGGCTCGCGTTCAAGTTGACAGGGCGGCCGCGGTATTATGCTCATGTCCGCCACACGCCGATGGCGGTGGATTTTCAATCCCGGCTCGAGGACCGGGGCCTGACAGTGTGCGAGACGCGGCATTGTGCCGGACCGGCCGTGCTGCGCAAGCTGCTCGGATCTCACCGCGGCAGCAACCTGTTCGTTGTTGCGGCAACGCGCAAGGCACCGGATCAATGAACCCGTTCTTGAGGCTGGCAAGCGAGTTGGCTGCGCTTTATGCCCGTCAACCGTTCAGCGAGTTTGCCGGCTATCTGCTGTGTCTGGCCCAGGCGGCGCCCGGCGTTGTCCGTCAGCGCACGCTGGCGCCGGCCGATGCGCGGATGCAAGGCACCGCGACGATGCGGGTGAACGGGCAGGACTTGCGAATTCCGCTTGGCCAGATTGCCGAACTGCTCGACGGGCACGACGATACACCGACATTCGGCGGCTTGCGCGAGATGTATGCCTCAAATGTCTATTTGCGGGCCTTCAAGCCGGGTTTCCGGATCGGAACCGTCGTCGACCTTGGCGCCAATCGCGGCCTGTTCTCGCTGTTGGCGGTAAAGGCCTATGGCGCGCGCATCGCCGTCGGTGTCGAGCCATCGGTCCATTTTTCTCCGGTAGCGGACCTGCTGCGGCGGGCCAATGACGTGGCGGATCCCGCGATGCCGCGAGAGGAAGCCTTTGCAGGATCAAAGGGTGGCGCAGGTTCGGTATCCATGGCTGAACTCATGAAAAGCCACAAACTGGGACAGGTTGATTTTCTCAAGTGCGATATCGAAGGCGGCGAGTTTGACGTGTTCCTGAACGGTCCGGATTTCCTGGACAGGGTCGGCAACATTGCCATGGAATTGCATCCCAACTGCGGGCCGGTGCAAGAGATTGTCGATCAGTTGCAACTGAAGGGTTTTGCGGTTCGGGTGACCGACCAGTTCGGGAGAGCCGCCGATGGCGGACCGCCGCACTATCTGTATGCCTCCCGTATCGGCGATCTGATCGAAGAGCGCTAGAAACCTGCGGTTGACGAGTTTTGATACCCTGCCTCGCCCGACTCACTTAACGTGTATAGATTGCACTACCGGGAAGGAGGGTCAGTGAAACAACTCCTGCAAAATCTGCGGTCGGGCGCGGTGGAGGTCGCCCAGGTTCCAGCGCCGGGGGCAGCGCCGGGCCATGTGCTGATCCAGACCACGCAATCGCTGGTCTCGGTTGGCACCGAGCGCATGCTGGCCGAGTTCGGCAAGGCCAACCTGATCGGCAAGGCGCGCCGGCAACCCGACAAGGTGCGCCAGACCATGAGCAAGATCAAAACCGATGGTCTGGCCGCGACCTGGGACGCGGTTGAGGGCAGGCTCGACCAGCCGATGACGCCTGGATACTGCAATGTCGGGACGGTGATCGCCCTGGGCGAGGGCGTCACGGGGCTTGCGGTGGGTGACCGGGTCGCGTCAAACGGCAAGCATGCCGAAATCGTCAGTGTGCCCAGGAACCTGTGCGCCGCGGTTCCCGATACTGTCGATGATGCCTGTGCCGCCTTTACCGTGGTCGGTGCAATCGCCCTGCAGGGCATTCGGCTTGCCGCGCCGACGCTGGGCGAAAGTGTTGTGGTGATCGGTCTTGGCCTTATCGGGTTGATGACCGTGCAATTGCTCAAGGCGCAAGGGTGCCGGGTGCTTGGTGTCGATTTTGATCCGGCCAAGCTGGCGCTGGCGCGCCGGTTCGGCGCCGATGTCGTCAACCTGTCGGACAAGGAAGACCCGGTGGTGACGGCAAATGCCTTTGCCAGGGGACGCGGTGTCGATGCCGTCCTCATCACCGCCACGACAACGTCGAGCGAACCGGTTCGCCAGGCCGCCCGGATGTGCCGGCAGCGCGGGCGCATTGTCCTGGTCGGGGTGACCGGGCTGGAGCTGTCGCGGGCGGATTTCTATGAAAAGGAACTGACCTTCCAGGTCTCGTGCTCGTATGGACCGGGGCGCTATGACAGCAATTATGAGGAAAAGGGTCACGATTACCCGGCCGGGTTCGTGCGCTGGACCGAGCAGCGCAATTTCGAGGCGGTGCTCGATATGCTGGCGGTGGGCGGGCTGGATGTTGCGCCCCTGGTTTCACATCGCTTTGAGATCGATGAGGCAACCAAAGCCTACGAGGTGCTGGTTGAAGACGGCTCGGCGCTTGGCATTTTGATCGCCTATCCGCACCGTGCGACCGCCCTTGAGGCCCGCGTTTCAGTGGCCGCGCCGGCGGTGCGCCAGGTTGAGCCCAAGGCCGTTGCCGGGTTCATCGGGGCTGGCAACTATGGCGGCCGGGTGCTGGCAAAGGCGTTCAAGCAGGCAGGGTGCGGGCTGGACACGATCGTTTCATCCACCGGTGTTGCGGCGGCCCACTACGGGCGCAAATTTTCCTTTGCCCATGCCGCCAGTGATGCAGATGCGGTCATAACCTCCGAGACGATCAACACGGTTGTGATCGCAACCCGGCATGACAGCCATGCGCGCTATGTCGTGGCCGCGCTGGAGGCGGGCAAGAACGTGTTTGTCGAAAAGCCGCTGTGCCTGACGCGCCAGGAGCTGGCCGATATCGAGGCTGTTGCATCAAGGCCCGTCGCACCGGCGCTGATGGTCGGGTTCAACCGCCGGTTCGCGCCGATGGTGGTGAGGCTGAAACGGGCACTGGAGCGGGCATCGGACGCCAAGAGCTTTGTCATGACCGTGAATGCGGGCGCGGTCGATGGCGATCACTGGGTGCACGATCCTGCTGAGGGCGGTGGCCGCATCATTGGCGAAGCCTGCCATTTCATCGATCTCCTGCGCCATTTGGCCGGCGTCCCGATCGAAAGCTGCAAGGTGACCGCCTTGCGCAGATCAGGTGGCGCGGCGCTGCCCGACACGGCCGTCATTTCGCTGGGGTTTGGCGATGGCTCCATCGGCGTCATCAATTACCTGGCGAACGGTCACCGGTCCTTTGCCAAGGAGCGGCTTGAGGTGTTTTGCGGTGGCCGGATCGCGGTGCTGGACAATTTCCGCAAGCTGTCGGGGCATGGCTGGCCGGGGCTCGAGACCCGGCGCGCATTGCGCCAGGACAAGGGCCAGTTGGACTGCGCTGCAGCTTTTGTAAGATGCATAGAAAATGGTGCGCCGGCGCCGATCGCGCTTGGCGAAATTCTTGAGGTGAGCCGCGTTGCCATTGAGGTCGCCGAGGCGGCCAGACAATGAGCGCGGGCATTGCGCGATATGTCCGCACGATCAGGCATCTCAAGCCGGTGCAAATCTATGGCCGGGTGCAACATCGCATGGCACGGCCGCGGATTGTGCACGGCGCAGCGCCGGCGTTGCGGTTGCGGCCCGAGACCTGGACAGCGCCGATTGAACGCTCCGGTGTGCTGAGCGGGCCGACGGCCATTCGCCTGCTCAATCATGCAGGCGAGATTGCCAGGGCTTCGCACTGGAACGACCCGAGGCAGGAAAAACTCTGGCTCTATAACCTGCACTATTTCGATGACCTGAAGGCGGCCCGCTGCCCGGTCCGGCAGGACTGGCAATGCCAATTGGTGTCGCGCTGGATTGCCGAGAACCCAGTTGGCGAGGGCAACGGCTGGGAGCCGTATCCGTTGTCGCTGCGGATCGTGAACTGGCTCAAATGGCTGCTTGGGGGCATCGAGCCTCAGACAGAATGGATTGACAGTCTGGCAGCGCAGGCAAGATTTCTCAGCCTGCGGATCGAGCGGCATTTGCTCGGCAACCATCTGCTGGCCAACGCCAAGGCACTGGTCTTTGCCGGCGTGTGCTTTTGCGGCGATGAGGCAGATAGCTGGCTCCGCGCGGGACTGGATATTTACAGCCGCGAACTCGATGAACAGGTGCTCGGTGACGGTGGGCATTTCGAGCGTTCGCCGATGTATCACGCCATTATCCTGGAAGACCTGCTGGACGTCGTGAACCTGCTGCGCGCCCATGGCAGGACAGGCGAACCTGTCATAAAGGACATCTCAGCCACCATCGCCAGGATGCTCAGCTGGCTCGATGTCATGGTCCATCCGGACGGCGAAATCGGGTTTTTCAATGATGCAGCCTTTGGGGTGGCGGGCGCACCTTGCGCCATCCGGGATTATGCCGGCCGGCTGGGCTTTTCGCACCAGCAAGCCGCGGCAGCAAGACTGGTGCACCTGCATGGATCCGGATACGCGCGAATACAGGCGGGGCCGGCTTGTGCGTTGTTGGATGTGGCGCCGGTCGGGCCGGACTATCTGCCCGGCCATGCCCATGCCGATACACTGTCGTTTGAATTGTCGGTCGGTGTCCAGCGGGTGATCGTCAACTGTGGCACGTCCTTGTATGGCGAATGCGGCCAGCGTCACCTAGAACGTTCAACGGCAGCACATTCGACGGTGGAGGTGGACGGTGAAAATTCATCGGAAGTGTGGCGCAGTTTCCGCGTTGGCCGGCGGGCAGGGGTCTATGATGTTCGTGTGCGCGATGAAGGCACCTGTCTGTCGGTTCGTGCCGCCCATAACGGCTACAGCCATCTGGCCGGCAAACCGGTTCACCGGCGTGCCTGGTCAATGGATGAGACGGGCCTGACGGTTGCCGATCGGATCGATGGGACTTGCCGCGAGGCCATCGCGCGGTATCACCTGGGTGAGGGGGTGATTGCCAAAACGCACGGCAAGAGCGGTTATCTGGAGTTGCCGGACGGTGCGCAGGTGACATGGACATCCAGCGTGCAGGCCCGGGTCCGTGCATCACAATGGCATCCCCAATTTGGCGTGACGGTGCCGACAATGATGCTTGAGGTGCCGCTGGCCGACAACGTTGCAACTATGCGGTTTGATTGGGCATGACGTTGGCGGGCCGATGCACATCCTGTTTCTGACCGACAATTTTCCACCGGAAGTCAATGCGCCGGCCTCGCGCACGTACGAGCATGCCCGTGAATGGGTCAGGCAGGGCCGCTCGGTAACGGTGATCACCTGCGCACCGAATTTTCCGGCCGGCAAAGTCTATGACGGATATACCAACAAGCTGTGGCAGTGCGAGGTGATGGACGGCATCACCGTCGTCAGGGTGTGGAGCTACATCACGGCCAATGAGGGCATCATTCGGCGCACGCTTGATTATGTGAGCTATATGCTGGCGGCAATTGTCGCTGCGCCGTTTGTTGCCCGTGCCGACGTTGTGGTCGCCACGTCGCCACAGTTCTTTACCGCCGTGGCAGGCTACGTCACCAGCCGGATGAAGCGGGTGCCGTTCGTCTTTGAATTGCGCGATTTGTGGCCGGACTCAATCAAGGCTGTCGGGGCGATGAGCGATGGGTTTGTCGTCAGCGCCCTGACCCGGCTGGAGATGATGCTGTACCGCAAGGCTGCGGCCATTGTTACCGTAACCCATTCATTCCGGCAGGCCCTCAACGACCGCGGCATTGACGGCAACAAGATTCATGTGGTCACCAATGGGGTCGACGGTACCCGGTTCCAGCCGATGGCCAGGGATGGCGAACTGGAAATTGAGCACGATCTGACTGGCAAGCTGGTTGTCGGCTATGTCGGCACGCATGGCATGGCGCATGGGCTGGAAACGGTACTCGATGCAGCGCACCTGCTGCAGCAGTCCGGCCGCGACGACATTCATGTGGTGCTGTTGGGCGATGGTGCAAGAAAGTCTGCCCTGATGCGGCGGGCCGAAGAGCTGCAACTTGCCAATGTGTCGTTCATCGATACGGTACCCAAAAAGGACGTGCCGCGGTACTGGTCGCTTATCGATATGGCGGTCATCCATCTCAAGCGCTGTGAACTGTTCGAGACCGTGATCCCCTCGAAGTTGTTTGAATGCATGGGAATGGGCATACCTGTGGTG
>JABDJG010000253.1 GCA_013002595.1 Hyphomicrobiales bacterium
GCCGAAGGGCTATAGATCACGCCGCAGCCTTCTGCCGGCAGTAACATGATGCCTTGATCTCGACCTCGGCCCGCGCAAGCGCCTTGTCGAGCTGCAGTTTCACCTGGCGCGCCTCGATCGTTTCGCCGCGCTGGACCAGGCATTCATGCAAGCCATGCAGGCTCCACACGTTGCCGGGATGCTGGCACGCGCGGGCGAGCGTTGCATCAAGTCCGAGGTCGGCCCGGTAGACCGCCTCTGCCTCGTCATGGCGGCCCTGCTCTATCAGCAACGCGCCCAAGGCGTGACGGGTCGGCTGCATCCAGCCCCATGGCTCATCGTAGGGCATGTTGTCGTCGATCTCGACGGAATTGCGCAGGTGCTCAAACGCCTTGTCGTAATTGCCTTTGTGATATTCGAGCTCGCCCTGGAGCATCTGCTCGGCAACTTTGAGGATGTCGAGGCAGGTGTTGTTGAACAGCATGCGGGTTTCGGGGACATTGTCACGCGCCGCAAAGAACAGGTCGCGCTCGGTCTCGGCTTCGGAAATCTTGCCCGTATTGGCCAGTGCAACCGTGCGGGCATAACGCATCATCGCGGTCGTCACACTGTAGAGCTCAGTATCGGTTGGCAGGTCCTGAGCCAGGATGTCGCTCCAGCGCCCGAAGCGGATGAGCACATGCTGCTTCATCGGCACGAAACCTTCGAACCAGTCGGCCAGTTCGCGCAGAAAATCTTCCGGAATCGTGTCGATCTGTTCATCCGCTGTCGCCAGCGCCACGCTTGGCTGGCCGAGGAACATCGCGCCGTAGATCTTGAAATGATAGTTGTGGCACCGGTAGACCGAGTAGAAGTTGTCGGCGCCGCGATGAGCAAGATATTTGCGGTCGGCGATGATCGCCGTTTGGTTTCTCGACACAACGTTCTGATAGTCGCCGCACAGGACATCGACATGCGTCGGCATATGCAAAAGGTGCCCGGCATCGCGGACCATGGTGCTCAGCGCATCGCCCTGGCGCAAGGCGCGCTCGGGGTGCGGCGACATCTCCATCAGGTGGATGTACATGTGCAAAAGGCCCGGGTTGCTGCCAGGCGCCATCAAGATCGTTGAACGCGGTTTCCAGCACCGCTACGGCCTCCAGCGTATCGGCGCCCTCGGCCGGCTCGCCGCTCGGCAGGTCCCACAGCTGCCACGGTGTCCGGTTCATGATGGCCTCGGCAAACAGGCAGCACACATCAAGACTATCGCCGTGCTGTTTGTAAACAGTCCGCATGGCGTCTGCGTAGGCATCGTTCCAGGGTGCATATTCCTCGATTGTTGCATCTTCCGGGTAGCGGTGCTGAACCGCCCCGATAATCGCCTGTTCGATGTCGCTGGCCTGGTCCTTGAGCCTGAGCGCCTGCGCTATCGCGGCCTGCGCCCGGGTGATGCAGTCAGGCTTTTCATCTTCTTCAAAGGCTTCCCAGGGTTTGTTGTAGTTGGGCCCGACCGCATAGGCGATGCCCCAATGCGCCATGGCACAGGCAGGATCTGCCTCAAGCACTTTTTCAAAGCACGTGATGGCCTCCTCGTGGTTATAGGCATAAACCCAGATCAGGCCCTGGTCGAACCAGGCCTGCGCGTCTTGCGACGCCGCCGTGACTTTCATGGAATAAGTGCCGAGGTCGTAGTGTGTCATCGCCAATATGCTCCTTGAGTGGTTTGCGCCGCCCCCCAATCAAGTCGTCGATGCTGCCCGCAGATGACAGCATACTTCACCAGTGTCAGCAAGCCTGGTTCCCCCCACACACACTAAACCGGACTGGGCCGTCCGCGGCGGATTCGCCGACTGCTGCCGCCGAGCTCCACGAGCGCCTTTATCGCCACCGATGAGATGACGATGACACCACCGACCAGCGCCCAGCGGGTTGGCGATTCTCCAACGAAGAACCACACCCAAAGCGGGCTAATCGCGAACTCCAGCAGCATGAACAGCGTCAGTTCGGCGGCCACCAGATGCCGCGAGGCGATGATGAACATGCCGTTGCCGACGCCCGACATCACACCGCCCCACAAGACGCACAACAACAGATCGTGCAGCGATACGCCGAGCCGGTCGATGCTGCCGACGAAGGACACGATCGTGATGAACAGGCCCGACATGAACAACGCCGGCAACATGTTGATGTGCCGGTTCGAGCGCACGATGACCGCAAAGGTCGAAAAGCCCGTCGCCGTGATCAGTGCCATGACGTTGCCGTAGGCCGACCCGCCGCCGACGCCGTCGACCACCATGATGGAAATCCCCAGCGCGGTCGTTGCCATCGCCGCCAGGGTCACCCTGGTCAGGCTCTCCTTCAGGAACAGCCAGGCCATGGCCGCGGTGATGAACGGAATCGCGCTGAGCGAGAACATGGTGTTGGCAACCGTGGTGTTCTCCAGCGCCTGCATGAACGACATTGCAGTCACCGCCATGACGGCGCCGGCCCAAACACCGGCATAGCCAATACTGCGGATCTCGCGCACGGCACCGCCCCGGGTCTGGATCATCAAGATGATGAAGATCGCAATCATCAGTGAAATCGAACGGTAGAAATTTATCTGCCAGGCATCGATGTTCTCGAAGTTTCGGTGCACCAGTCCACCGAAACTGATGATCAGCGAGGAGACAATCATCAACACCATCGCAAACCCGCGGCGCGGAAGAACATCGCGGCCGGGCGCCATCATCGATGAGTGCGCATTTGCGTTCATGGCAGTCTGTCTCAAGAAACCGGCGCCCAGGCCCACTATTGACAGGCACCGCAAGGTCACAACGCTATCACGGGATTTGAAGCCCGCATAGACAAACGTTAAGGGGCGTTCAGCCAGTCCGGCGGCCCGCCGGTCTCGGGCCGGAAATAGACGATCATCCGCCCATCCCCGCACGCCTCGGCAGATGCCCGCCATGGCGCCACACCGTGCAGGGCAAGGCGATGGACGAGATACGCTTCACCGGGCTCGCTTGCGACTTCAACGCGTTCACAGGCCGCAAAGATTTTCCGCCGGGTGGCATGATAGACCTCCGTCGCATCGACATCGCCCCAGCGCCCAGCCGGCAGGTCCGCATAAAGGGCTGCAAATGCCTCACGGATGAGTTTGTGCGACCCCTTCCAGATCACCAGCGGCGAGGCATCCCGGCTTGCCTTCACCATCGGGATACCCAGCAGGAACCCGTGATGCTCTCGCAGATGCCGCCGCCGGTCCGGGCTCTCGGGGATCAGCCCGTCGACATGGGCCGCATCGCGCTTCAGCCGGTATCGGTAGGCCGCATCGGTTTCATCCGCCATCGGTTGCGGATAGCCGGGATAACACACCGAGACCTGGGCCGGTTCCCAGTCAAACCCGGTCAGGCCAAGGCCACCGTGTATGAAATCCACCGCGGCACCCGCCAGAGGCGGGCCGTCCGGCACCGCACCAGCGGCATTGTTGGGCAGCACATTCACCCCGGCAAACCAGGTCCCGCCACAGCGCAGCCATTCAGCATTCTGCGGCGCAGCAACGCTTTTCCGGGCTGCTGGCAACGTCCGTTCCACCCAATCGGCAAGGACCGGGTCATGGGCAAACTTGCACCAGCCGTTCTCGAAGAAATCTGCCGTCTGCATAGGCCAATCCCATCTCGTCATCCCGGCGAAAGCCGGGATCCAGAGCGCTCCTGCGATGCCGTACCATGCAACCCTGGATCCCGGATCAAGTCCGGGATGACGGTAAGGGGATAGCGCCGCCTGAGGAAGGCAGATCATAGTATACGGCAGCTCTATCTCTAAGCCCTGAGCTTCTCATTCCCGGGATCGTACGGCGACTCTTCAATGACCGTCGCGTCATAGAGCTCACCGAGCAATTTGATCTGCAGCTTGGTGCCGACCGCGCCGTGCTCCGGCTTGACCATCGCCAATGCCAGTGACTTGCCGAGCCGCCAGCCATAGCCGCCTGACGTCGCGCGGCCGGCCAGGGTTCCACCTGCGTCATAGATCGCCTCGGACCCGCGCGCATCGACGTCTTTGACATCGTGTACTTCCAGCGTCACGTACTTCCATTCATCGCCGGCGCCATGCCGTTCGACCAGCGCATCGCGGCCGATGAACTGACCCTTGTTGGGATGAACGAACCGGTCGAGGCCTGACTCATAGGCCGAATATTCGATCGACAGTTCGCGCCCGACCAGCCGGTAGGATTTCTCGACCGCCATCAGGCCCATCGCCCGGATGCCGAACGGTTTGAGACCATGCTCTTCGCCGGCCGCCATGACGAGGTCGAAGATCGTGTTCTGCATCTCGATCGGATGGTGCAGTTCCCAGCCCAGTTCGCCGACAAAGTTCATCCTGAGCGCATGCGCCTGGGCAATGCCGACACTGATGAACTTGCCCGAGAGCCATTTGAAGTTGTCGTTCGACAGATCGGTATCGGTGAGCTTTTGCAGGATGTCGCGCGACTTCGGTCCGGCCAGCACCAGCACGCCATATTGCGAGGTGATCAGCTCCAGCTTGACGCCGTCATCGGGCGCCAGTTTGTTCAGCATATCCCAGTCGTGCCGCTCAAAGGCGCCCGGCCCGACCAGGTAAAAGCTCTCCTCACCGGTCTTGTAGACGGTGAATTCCGAGCGCACGCCGCCTTGCGTCGTCAGCAGATGGCACAGGCCAACCCGGCCGATGGTCTTGGGGATCCGGTTGGCCAGGATGCTGTCGAGCCAATCGGCCGCCTTCGGCCCCGTCACCATGTATTTGGCAAACGCCGACATGTCGAGCAGACCGGCGTTTTCGGCGACGTTCTTCACCTCATTGCCGACATGCTCGAAATAGTTTGAACGCCGGAACGACCACAATTCCTTGACCTTCTCGCCATCGGCGACCGGGGCATGGTTCTCTTTGGTGATGACATCGGGCCGCTCGATCTCGGACGGATCGAACCCATAGCCTTCCGGCGCAAACCAGTTCGGCCGCTCCCAGCCGTAGACCGAGCCGAACACAGCACCAAGCGCCTTCATGCGGTCATAACACGGCGCGGTTTTCAGCGGCCGCGCATCGAAGCGCTCTTCATCGGGGTAGTGCGGCGTGAAGACGTTGCGGTACGCCTCTTCGTTCTTGCATTTGAGGTAGCCGCGCGAGGCATAAGGCCCGAACCGGCGCGGATCGACGCCGATCATGTCGATCGACGGCTCGCCCTCGACCATCCACTCGGCCAGCTGCCAGCCGGCACCACCGGCGGCCGTCACACCAAACGAATGGCCCTCATTGAGCCACAGGTTCTTCTTGCCCCAGGCCGGGCCGATGATCGGCGAGCCGTCCGGCGTATAGCAGATCGCGCCGTTGTAGACCTTCTTGATGCCCGCCTCGCCAAACGCCGGCACCCGCTCGATACAGGCTTCGATATGCGGCGAGATCCGGTCAAGGTCCTCCTGGAACAGCTCGTACTCAGCCTTTTCGTCCGGCCCGTCGACATAACAGACCGGCGCGCCCGGCTCGTATGGCCCGAGGATCAGCCCGCCGGCCTCCTCGCGCATGTACCAGGCGCTGTCGGCATCGCGCAGAACGCCCATTTCCGGCAGGCCTTCGGCGTGCCGCGCCTTGATCTCGGGGTGCGCCTCGGTGACGATATACTGGTGCTCGACCGGGATCACCGGAATGTCGAGCCCGAGCATCTCGCCAGTCTGGCGCACGAAGTTGCCGGTCGCCGTCACCAGGTGCTCGCACGTGATATCGCCCTTATCGGTCTTGACCAGCCACTCGTCATTGGTCTTCTGCTCGATCGCGACGACCCGCGTGTTGCGGTAGATCTGCGCCCCCTTGGCGCGCGCGCCGGCGGCCATCGCCTGGGTCAGGTCGGCCGGCTGCACATAGCCGTCATCTGGATGCTGGATCGCGCCGAGCAGCCCGTCGGTGTTGCACAGCGGCCAGATCTCCTTGACCTCATCCGGCGTCAGCAGATTGACGTTGACCCCGAGCGTTTCGGCGATGCCCGCATAATACATGAACTCGTCCCAGCGGTCCGGCGTCTGCGCCAACCGGATGTTGGACACACAGCGCAAGCCGACATGCTGGCCGGTCTC
>JABDJG010000289.1 GCA_013002595.1 Hyphomicrobiales bacterium
GCCTTAAAGCAAACCCGGTCAGCGCAGCGTCGGACGCTGACACGAAAGAGGAAATTGCCAATCCGTTGACCGGCTATATTCACATTGCGCCGGACAACAAGGTCACTGTGCTGTCCTCGCAGTTCGACATGGGTCAGGGCCCGTATCATGGTCTTGCCACGTTGGTCGTTGAGGAACTTGGCGCTGACTGGTCACAGATCGACGTCCAAGGTGCTGCCGGCAATCCCAAGCTTTACGGAAACCTGCTGTGGGGCGGCGCCATTCAAGGCACCGGCGGCTCAACCTCGATGGCGACGTCTTTTGACCGCTACCGACAGGCAGGCGCTGTTGCCCGCGAGATGCTGGTTGCAGCAGCGGCCGCAGAGTGGGACGTGCCAGGAGCCGAGATCAAGGCGGCCGGCGGTCGGCTGAGCCACTCAACTGGTGAATCCGCCAGCTTTGGTGACTTGGCGGCAAAGGCTGCCACTATGCCGGTGCCGCAGGATGTCCCGCTCAAGCCGCAATCGGCCTGGACTGAAATCGGCAATGCTGACCGGCGCCGGTTTGACAGCCCGCCAAAGGCCAATGGCACGCATCAGTTCACCATCGATCTCAAGCTGGATGGCATGCTCACTGCTGTCGTTGCGCATCCGCCGAAGTTCGGCGGCAAGGTCAAGGCGTTCGATGCGGCAGATGCGCTTAAGGTGCGCGGTGTCAGCGATGTGGTTGAAATCCACCGCGGTGTTGCCGTCGTTGCAGACAACATGTGGTCGGCAATCAAAGGCCGCGAGGCCCTGAAGGTGACCTGGGACGAAGATGGCGCCGAGACCGGCAGTTCTGTGGACATGCTGGCGGACTATCGCTCGAAGGCCGATCAGGCGCCGCAGGCGATGGCGCGCGTAGAAGGCGATACGGCAAAGGCGCTTGCCTCAGCGGCCAAGGTGATCGATGCAACTTATGAGTTTCCGTTCCTTGCCCATGCCGCCATGGAACCGCTCAATGCTGTTGCCCGGCGCAATGCAGACGGCACGCTCGAAGTGTGGGGCGGGCACCAGATGCCTGATGTTTACCAGGCAATCTCGGCGCAGATTGCCGGCGTGAAGCCGGAACAGGTGACCATGCATGTGATGAAGACAGGCGGTGGCTTCGGGCGCCGCGCGGTCATCGATGGCGATGTTGTTTCCGAGGCTGTCGCGGTTGCCAAGGCAATTGGCTTCAAGGCGCCAGTCAAGGTGCAATGGACCCGTGAAGACGATATGCGCGGCGGGCGCTACCGGCCGGCCTATGTGCATCACTTCAAAGCCGGCCTTGATGCTGATGGCAAGCTTGTTGCCTGGCACAATCACATTGTTGGCCAGTCGATCATTACCGGCACGCCGTTTGAAAAAGGCTTTGTGAAGGATGGGGTTGACGCGACATCCGTCGAGGGCGCCTCCAACATTCCCTATGGCATTCCCAATATTTCTGTTGGTCTCACGACAAGCGATGTGAAGGTACCGGTGCTGTGGTGGCGGGCCGTCGGCTCAACCCACACGGCCTATGCTGTGGAAACCTTCCTGGATGAGGTGATCGCGGCTGCCGGCAAGGATCCTTACCAGTTCCGCATGGAATTGCTGGCGGATCATCCGCGGCATGCCGGTGTCTTGAAGCTGGCGGCTGAAAAGGCCGGCTGGCAAAGCCCGGCACCCGCAGGCCGGTTCCGCGGCCTGGCTGTTCACGAGAGCTTTAATACGGTGGTTGCCCATATTGCTGAAGTTTCCATGGAGGACGGCGAGCCGAAAGTCCGCAAAGTGACCGTGGCGGTCGATTGCGGCATTGCGGTCAACCCGGACACCATTCGCGCCCAGATGGAAGGCGGCACCGGCTTCGGGCTTGGCTCGATCATGGCCGAGGAGCTGACGCTGGTGAACGGTGAGGTCGATCAAGGCAATTACGACACCTACACCCCGCTCAGGATCGACGCCATGCCGGACATCGAGGTGCATATCGTGCCGTCCGGCAATGCGCCGACCGGTGTCGGTGAACCGGGCGTTCCCTCAATCGGTCCGGCCGTTGCCAACGCCATTGCCGCTGCATCGGGCCGGCGCATCCGGGTATTGCCGATGTCGAAATCGTTTGGCGCGTAGCAGCTCAGATCAGGTTCAGGCCTGGCTCAAGATGCCCGCATCGGGCTCCCAGTTGGACAAATCGAACCGCCCGACCTGCTCGGCCAATTGACGGAATGTGTTATGGAACTCGTCGCGTTCCACAGAGACCTGCTGGATGCAGCGTTCGCCGGCATCGGGGTTGAAGGCGCGGCGGCCATGCAGGACGCGCTGATTGTCAAATATTGCCATTTCGCCAGGTTGAAGGCAGCGCTCAAAGAGCCTCTCAGGGGCATACAATTGCGCAAAGAATGCACGTATCGCCCGGTAGGCTGGTTCGACCTGGTTTTCGGCTAGATCAGGCGGCGGCATGGTGCGATCGGCGACCTTGACGCCGCGCACAACACCCAGCGTGTCCGTGGCGATGATACGGCCTCTGGTGCGGAAGCGTTCTTGCGGGTTGCGTTCGGCGGCCTGAACCAGCGGAACTGTGGTGAGGAAATCGAAGGCCTCGGGATCGCTGATGCGCAAGGCTTCGGCCGCGGCAATACCGTCGGCAAACATCGACCGGCCGCCACCGGAAGGGTCCGGTTTCAGGCAGTGGAACAGCATGATGCCCAGCGTTGCATGGCGAAAACCTTCATCGGTATGCGGCGCCTGGGCGTTTGCCGCCGTTGCACCGATGCCGACGCGCGGGCCCTGGCGGTCGCGCGGCAGCGATCTGATGTTGAACAGCGAGCCATGGTGGGTACGGCGCACCGGGCCGAAGTACCTGGCAAATTCCATCACCGTGCCGGGCTCCACCGACACATTGCGGACCAGCGCAAGACCGCGATCGCGAACATGCTCGAGCAAGGACATCCGGGTTGCCGGATCTTCCATATCGCCGGCGTCAAACCAGTCGAACCCGGCAGCATCTTCACCGGACCACAGTTGCGGTTTGGGCTGACGCGCGCGGCGGGCCTCAAGCGAGGTGCAATTGTCGCGCAGCCAGGCAAGATCATGCCGCGTCGTGCTGCCATCGTGCGACCAATGGATTTCCAGACTGCAATCATTGCAATTAATGGACCCGAGTACTGCCGCCTCGGGCGGCTCGGGCAACAGGCACCAGGCATCGCTCGCCTGTTCGGGCCGGCCGAGAGCTGGAAAGAACTCGCCATGCCGCAACCAGATGAACGCAAACCGGCTTTCATGGCCATCGCCCCAGACAATCGTGACGATCCGTGCAGCCTGGTCATGGGTGAATGAGCTCAGCGTGTAGCGCGAACTTGATGCCTCAACTTTCGTCTGTGCCATCTGTCCCATCCTCCAGGCTTGCAGTCTGGCACAATTGGCTTTCTTGGCAACAATTTATCGGCGGTTGGATCTTTTTAGGACGCCGGTGCGGCGCACCTCCTGTTACCTTTGCAAGAGCGCAATCAGGCTTGAAGTATCCCAGCGCTTGCCGCCCATTTTTTGGACCTGTGAATAGAACTGGTCGACCAGCGCTGCGACCGGGATGTGGGCGCCGGTGCGGCGGGCCTCATCGAGACAGATCGACAGGTCCTTGCGCATCCAGTCGACGGCGAAACCGTGTTCGAATTCACCCGCGATCATGGTCTTGTAGCGGTTGTCCATCTGCCAGGATCCGGCGGCACCCTTGGAGATCACGTCAATCACAGCTTCCATGTCCATGCCGGCTTTCATGCCGAAGTGGATCGCTTCGGACAGGCCCTGGACAAGGCCGGCAATTGCGATCTGGTTGCACATCTTGGCGAGCTGGCCGGCGCCAGCCTCACCGAGCAGGCGGCGCGATTTGGAATAGCATTCGATGAACGGCTCTGAGGCATCATAGTCGGCCTGATCACCGCCGCACATGACGGTCAGCGCGCCGTTCTCGGCGCCAGCCTGGCCGCCGGACACAGGTGCATCGACAAAACCGCAACCGGCCGCCTTGGCAGCAGCGTGCAATTCGCGGGCAACGTCCGCCGAGGCCGTGGTGTGATCGACAAAAATCGTACCCTTGGCCATGCCTTCAAAGGCACCGCCCTCACCTGTCGTGACGGAACGCAGGTCGTCATCGTTGCCGACACAGGCAAAGACAAAATCGGCGCCGTTTGCAGCCTCGGCAGGCGTTGCCGCCGCCGACCCGCCATATTCGGCAGCCCATTTGTCGGCCTTGGCAGAGGTCCGGTTGTAGACAGTCACGTCATGACCGCCTTTGGTTTTCAGGTATCCGGCCATCGGATACCCCATGACCCCAAGTCCAATCCAGGCAACTTTTGTCGACATCAATTCTTCTCCGCAGTGCGATTATTTCAATCTCGGTCGTAATCAGACGATAAGCTGGCGTCTAGATCACGAATGTGCGCACGATTGGTATTAGATATCGCGCGACAATACAAACCACCAGCCGGGTTTTATCATGCCGCGGTATACGGGAGTGGCCAAATGAGTGTGAAATTTGAGGATATCCAGGCCGCGGGCAAGGCGCTGCAGGGCCAGGCCGTGCGTACACCAATGCTGCATGCCCCCAAGCTGTCAGAGATGACCGGCGCGGAGATTTTCGTGAAATTCGAGAACATGCAGGTGACCAATTCGTTCAAGGACCGCGGCGCCTTCATCAAATTGAGCAGCCTGAGCGAGGCCGAGCGCGAAACCGGGGTCATTGCCATGTCGGCCGGCAATCATGCCCAGGCGGTTGCCTATCATGCCAAACGGCTCGATATCCCAGCGACCATCGTGATGCCGGAGACAACACCGTTTACCAAGGTGGCGCGAACGCGGGCACATGGGGCCAATGTTGTGCTGTCGGGTGAAACACTGGCGGAGAGCCAGACGACAGCAGAAGAGATCATTGCCGATCAGGGCCTGGTGCTGGTTCATCCTTATGACGATGACAGGATCATCGCTGGCCAGGGCACCGCCTGCCTTGAGATGCTGGAAGACCAGCCGGAACTGGATGTCCTTGTCATTCCGATTGGCGGCGGCGGACTTGCATCGGGAATGTCGATCGTTGCCAAACACTTACGGCCGCAAATTGAGGTGATTGGCGTTGAGGTCAAGCAATTTCCGGCAATGTATCACGCGGTGCGCGGCGAAACGGCACGGTGCGGTGGCGCGACGCTTGCCGAAGGCATTGCCGTGAAAAATGTCTCCAAGCGCACCATCGCCATCTGCAAGGACCTTGTGGATGATATCCGGCTGGTCGACGAGGCCTCGATCGAGCGGGCAATAGCAGCCTACCTTACGGAGGCAAAGACGGTCGCGGAAGGTGCCGGCGCAGCCGGTTTGGCGGCGGTTATTGCCGATCCGGCGCATTTTCGCGGCCGCAAGGTCGGGCTCGTCCTGTGCGGCGGCAATGTCGACCCGCGCATCCTGGCCTCGGTCATCTACCGCGAGCTGGAACGCGATCAGCGGATCGTCAGCCTGCGCATCAAGATTGACGATAGGCCCGGCACGTTGGGCAGGATTGCCACGCTTATGGGTACGCTTGGAGCCAATATCCTCGAAGTCTCGCACCAGCGCATGTTTCTGGACACCCCCGCAAAGGCCGCCGATCTGGAAATCATGATCGAGACGCGTGACGGCAGGCATGCTGAAGAAATCGTCGCTGCGATCGAGCAGCAGGGTTTTGTGATCCGGGTGCTCGATGCACCAGGGGGCAGAGAAACCGTACGCGCAGGTTGATCCGCATCAATTCGCCGCATCAACGATGGCGTGTTAGACTTGGATCCGGGATGAAGCGTCAAAGAGGCCGGTCAACCCATGCACATGTGGGCGACTTTCGGGATCATCAGCGTTGCTATCGTGTTGTTTGCCACGGAGTTTGCAGCGCTTGAGATCATCGCGCTCGGTGTGATTGTCGCCCTCCTCCTGTTGTTCCAGTTTTCACCGCTAATCGATAGCCAGGGCAACAATCTGCTGCCGCCAGAGGCACTGTTGTCCGGCTTCTCAAATTCGGCGCTGCTGGCCATTCTTGCGCTTCTGGTCATCGGCCAGGGACTTCACCAAAGCGGTGCCCTTGACGGGCTGATAACCCGATTGGTGGCCGTCGGGCGTGGCCGGAAAAGCCTGACCCTTGCGGCCACATTGCTGGTTGCCGGTATCATCAGCGCTTTCATGAACAATACACCGATTGTCGTGATGTTCATTCCAGTTGTCGCTGCGCTGGCCAACAGGTTCGGGCGGGGCAGTCGAACGGTTCTGATGCCGCTGTCCTTTCTTGCCATCCTTGGCGGCATGTTGACGCTTATTGGTTCGTCTACGAATTTGCTTGTTGCCGATGCATCGCAACGGGCACTGGGGCGTTCCATGGACTTTTTCGAGTTATTGGTGCCCGGTGCGTTTCTTGCCGCCGTTGGTGCCTGTTACACTCTGCTGGTGGTGCCGCGTTTGTTGGCCGGCAAGGCCGGCAATGCGAAACACACAAATGAAGAACGTGGGCGGCAGTTCATCGCGCAGCTTGAAATTACCGAAGAGCATGATCTTGTCGGGGCCAAGTCGGTCGCCGGCATGTTCCGGGAACTGGAGGGCATGACCGTACAGATGATCTGCCGGCATGGCGCGTTCATCCTGCCGCCATTCGAGGACGTGATTCTGTCGCCAGGTGACACAGTGGTTCTGGCGACGACCCGCCGGGCCCTCATGTCGGCGCTGCACATACGTGGAGAAATTGACGCAAAGAATTCGAATGACGGGTCAAACGACGCGCCCCGCGAGGCCTGGCTGGTTGCCGAAGCAGCCGTTGCGCCAGGATCACGGATGAGCGGGCGCCTGCTATCGCGGGCTGCATTCTGGTCGCAGACCGGATGCCGAATTATCGGCGTTCAACGGCACCGGCGCATGGGCCGCACGCGCCTGGAGGACATCCGGCTTCAGAACGGCGATGTGCTCTTGATCACCGGCCCGCGACAACCGCTCAGACAACTCAGACGTGACCGTGATCTTCTCATACTGGATGGCTCGATCAGCGATCTGCCGGCGCATTTTTCCGCGCGCCGGGCGCTGGTCATCTTTGCCATGACCATCTTTTTGTCGGCGACAACGCTGGTGCCTATTGTGGTTGCAACAATTACCGGGGCTCTGGCAATGGTTTCATGCCGCTGCCTGAACATTCAGCAAGCCACCCGCGCGATCAATCTACAGATCGTCATGCTGATCGTTGCCGGCATAGCCATGGCGAGCGCGTTGCAGCAGACCGGCGGCGCAACCTATCTGGCGGGCGGCATCCTCAATGTGTTCGAGGGTGCCGGTACAATGGTGCTGTTGGCGGTCCTGTTCCTGCTCGTTGCCGTCATGACCAATATCTTGTCGAACAATGCGACCGCCCTCATTTTCACGCCAATCGCGATCAATACCGCCCAGCAGCTCAATGTCGACCCGACCCCATTCGTCCATGCGGTGATATTTGCCGCCAATTGTTCGTTCATATCGCCTATTGGCTATCAGACCAACCTTCTGGTCATGGGCCCGGGAAACTACCGTTATGTCGACTTCATGCGGGTCGGCACGCCGCTGGCCCTGCTCGTCTGGCTGGCATTTTGTCTCATCGCGCCGTGGTATTATGAAATCTAGGGCCTGTCTTGTTTACACGGAAAATTTTGATGCGGTAGATGGTTGGTTTCCATCAACGATCAATGCTATCCCTTATGCAGTGACAATTATGATGCCAGGTTGAGTCATTGAGCGTCGAGCGCCGTAATTTTCCGCAGTTTTTTATCACCTCTCCGGCGCCGTGCCCGTATCTGTCGGGACGCGTCGAACGCAAGGTGTTCACGCACTTGATCAATCAGGATGCACAAAAGCTGCATGATGCACTGTCGCACGGCGGTTTCAGACGCAGCCAGAACATCGCTTATCGGCCCGCGTGCGATGGCTGCAACGCGTGTGTATCGGTTCGGGTGCCGGTCGGCATGTTCGAGTGGACACGCAGCTTTCGCCGCACGTTGCGGCGAAACCGAGACCTTGTTGGCTGTGAAGTCGACCCGCGCGCAACGTCAGAGCAGTATTCCTTGTTCCGCAATTACATCGAAACCAGGCACGATGACGGTGGCATGGCCGACATGACCGTGCTCGATTTCTCGTCGATGATCAATGAAACGTTTGTCAACACCAAGCTCATCGAGTACCGGCTGCCGCATGACATTTCGCTGGCCGGCAGAACAGTGCGGGGAGGTGAACTGATTGCTGCTTCGCTTGTCGACAAGCTCGAAGACGGGCTGTCGATGATTTACAGCTTCTATGAACCCGAATTGCAAGACCGCGGCTTGGGAACGTTCATGATTCTCGATCATATAGAACGGGCGCAAAAATTAGGACTATCTTATGTTTATTTGGGTTATTGGATAGCCGACTCTCAAAAGATGGACTACAAATCGCGCTTTCTACCCCAGGAACGTCTTAGCCCAGATGGCTGGAAGCTGCATACCAAGTAAAAGACAATTACCATAAAGCCAAGACATACATGAATTCTGGCGAACAGCAACGGCATGACCAGAAGGTTGGTATGTCGATGACTCTTATTGGCGGCCTGTTACTGACCGTTGATGCGCCTCTTTTGCGCCTTGCGCAAACAGACAGTTGGACAATTATCCTCATTCGAGGTGTTTTTGCTTTCAGTGCGATGCTAGCCTTTTGGATGCTTTTTCAACGCGGGAAGAAAGGCGCAAGTCCGTTCGTAAATGGCTATTTGAGCGTCTTTATCTCGTGCCTGACAGCGATTGTCAGCATCATGTTCGTCAACGCCATTCACCTGACATCTGTGGCTAATGTCGTGTTCCTGATGGCATTTAATCCGATGTTTGCCGCATTGTTGTCCTGGTTGTTCCTCGGCGAAAAGCAATCTACTGCAACGTTATTGGCAATCGTGATCGCATTCGGCGGTGTTTCCATCATTGTCTGGGACAGCGTTGATATCGGCAATCCGTTGGGAGATTTCCTTGCATTGGGCGTATCGCTGATGCTGGCCGTCATATTAACCATCGTGCGCCGCAGCGGTACCGATCAGTCGATGAGCCCTGCGTTCGGCAGTTTGATGGCCGCAATGGCAGTTATCGGGTTTTCAAGCCCAGGATCATTAGAAGTTGCCAGTTGGGGCTGGCTGGCCCTGAACGGGCTTATCGTCATACCTTTGTCATCAGCTCTGTTGATGCTCGGGCCCAGGTACATCGCGGCTCCGGTCGTTGCAATGTTTTTCCTGCTGGAAACCGTGCTGACACCGGTCTGGATGTGGCTGATCTTCAACGAAGTACCGACCGTCAGGAGTATGGTAGGCGGCTCACTCATCGTACTAGCACTGCTTGCACATAGTGTCTGGTCACTAAAGAACAACGGTCCTGCCGGTTTCGCAGGCGTGCACCGCCAGGCGGCTGAATAACGCTCCGGGCGTTTACCACACCTGCAGTATCTGGCTTGAGAACTGCGACATTTCTCATATGGTTTTATCAACTGTCGGCGCCAATCCGGTTGCAACGGATTGAGCCGAGGAAGTCAGGCGCCAGAGAGCAATCGTCCTTGATTGAATAAACCAAGGACGATCAGTTTTCTCATGTTTTGATGTTTCCATCAAAACATGCACTGATCTAGACGGCCTGACCTAGCGGGGCATATATGTGCCAGATAAGTTCTCGCCACTTATCTGGATGCGTTCGATGGGAGAGAACAGATGAGGGCTCTGGATGACCCCCTTGCAGCATCAAGGGTAGTCGAAACGCTGCGCGCCGGCCTCGTAGCACGTGGATTGATGATCGAATTTTCAGACGACTTTGAGCGCTTTGATCAGTTGAAACGCGAATGCCGGGATGGCCAGGCGAGTGCCCCAATGTTTGACCCAGGCGTCGCCAATGTCGACGGGAAACGGGCCTTTTGGCTCGCATTACATGATGCCGCCGGCAGGACCTGCGCTATACAGGCCTTCCGTAGCGATTTCGTTGAACCCAATCTGGCCGACTGGGCTTTGGGCTGGGTCCTGGGAGTCTACCTGAAGCGCGAAGAACTGCTCATTCCCCAGCAATTGGATGTTGCTCCGCACTCGATTGCCAAGTCGCTCGAAGGCCGCATCGTTTATCATGGTGAGTTGTGGCTCGACAAATCAATGCGCGGTCACGGCGTCATGGAAGAGTTCGCCAAATTGGGCATCTTCCTGGCGGTGGTGAAATGGCAGCCCGAGGCTGTTTGGTGCTTATGCAGCAATCGGCTGGCCACGAACGGCACCATGACAAGAATGGGCTATGCCCACCTGGAACGCGGGTTTTTCAACTGGTCATTCCTGCCAGATGGTGCAGATGAAGTCGAATGGCTTGCAGCCGCCACAAGAAACTCGCTGGAACTCATGATCCGGAATATGGCGCAACAGTAACTAGGGCACTTTCCGATCACACAGCGTCATTCGTGCCTAAATGATAGAAATGTCGACTTTGCTGAATTCAGACAGAACAGTCACGCCCGTCTGACCATCCGAAAAGGACTGGGGCAGGATGACCCGCTGATAGGGGAACCATTTGATCGGAGAGTCGGGAAACGACATCGCTGCATAGACGTGCCCATAATGAGGTTGCCCGGTTAGTATCACTTGCGGATAAACCTCACTGACAATCTGATCATAACTGCCGCCATTGATACACGGATAGGAAACCGGTTCCAGGCCCCACAATTTGGCGATCGTTGATTTGGCGCCGATGCGGGTGATTTTGAAGCGCGAATCGTCGGGATCCTGCACCAGATCGACACTGTACTCCGGTTTGGCTTTTACATGGGCCAAGGCGTCGCCCAGAATATCAGGGATGTGTGTGCTGGAATCCGGGACAACCGGCTTAACGTAGGTCCGTGATTGTAAATGCACATCGCTTTTGGCCATGATTGCATGAATACGCTCTCGAGCTGTGAAGGGATCGCTGAGCGTTTCACTGAACCAGCCGACAAGGTAATATTGCAGGGTAATCGGGGTCGGTTGATGAAGCAGCCAGTCCATTGCGAAATACAAGGACGACCAATTGCCTGAAAATACCGACCAGCGCACGGTGGTTCCGTCGGCGTCCGCAGTTAAGCGCACCAGACCTTTTCTGTCGAGAAGCGAGGCTTCATCCCAGGCGCCCAGGCCCAACGTGTCCAGCGAACTGACAATTTCGCCGTTTGCGACCCAATGTAGTTTTTCGTCGCCCAACTGTTTTGCCTTCTCTCCCACTCGGACCCAGTTAAGAACTGAGCCCAAAACCGAATATTCAGCCCTCACGTTTCCCTTACGGAAAACGCCTGCAACAGTGATTTAATGCACACATCTTGCAAACATTCGGTTAATGACACCCAGCTTAGGTTGTGAAAACAACAGGAAACCGGGCCTTGTCAGGTTAACCATATAGTGAAATATTGCTCAGTGAACCGACTAATTCCTAATTGTAAACTATCTATTTATGATTAATTAACTACTGTAAATTTGGGGACGGCAGAAAAATCCGCACGCGATTGTCATTGGGCTGAGTGACGCGTGGGATGGCATGAAAACAACGGCGGGGGCGATCACCTTGTTGAAAATACCCGACTCTGCACGTGCGCGGCAAGCTGTACAGATCTTGGACAGCAGTCATCCCGCCAAGCGTGACTTCCCGGTCTGGCATTTTTCTATGCTTAACGACGATCGCCGCAACAGGGCGATTGAGCAGTGCATCAATGATTTGCCATTGGCCGGCAAGACAGTTGTCGAAATCGGCACGGGCACCGGCCTCATTGCCTTGATGTTTGCGCGTGCCGGCGCGAAGCGGATTGTCACCTGTGAGATGAATCACAATCTGGCAGATGTTGCCCGGCATATCATTGAATCAACCGAATACAACGATCGCATCACAATTATCGAGCGCAACTCGAGCGATGCAATAGCCGAAGGTTTGCTGCCCACTGCCCCTGATTACATCTTCACCGAGACGGTGGACTGTGGTGTCGTGGGAGAATCCTTTTTCGAGATTGCCGCAGACATACAGAAAATTGCCGGTCCCCGGACAATTGTTCTGCCTGGACAAGTCCGCCAGATCGGGATGGTGGTGGAGTCACAACAACTTCTGGATCTGAATTCGGTCGATGATGTCTGTGGCTTTGATCTGAGCGTATTGAATGCATTCTCAACGCCGACCTACTTTCCAGTGCACGAACAGCTGTATGACTACAAGGCACTGACCGAACCGGCACTGTTGCGGCAGTACAAGTATTTGAGCAACCCCCCTGCTCCAACCGTGACGCCTGCGATCGTGAACGATGGACTGGCCTCCGGCATCATGTCGTGGATGGAAATCGACTTCGGCGGTCACCTGTTCTCAAATGAACCGGGCATCACCAGCCATTGGCACAAGGCCTTCCATCCCTTCGACAAGCCGATTGAGATGTCAGCCGGTCAAAGCCTGCAGATCACGATGGATGACGACGGCAAGCCGATTTGCGACCTGGTGGATGGCGCGGCACACTACAAGCGCGTCAGAATTTAGAGCAAATCAACTGAACTTATTGTTCTTTGGGAAGCCTTTTGGCGGCAAGCGGCCGGCTTGGGCGCGCTTTCCAACCCATTCGGCCAGCTCGTTGACGCGCCATGTGCGTCCCGATGAATCGATCCATGACAGACCTTCAGCCATTGTAAATGCAGCGATATCGGCCAACCCGCCGTCTTTGTATTTTTGCAACCGGACACCCCGCCCCCTCGTCATCTCGGGCAGATCCGACAGGTCGAATATGAGCATCTTGCGGTTTTCACCGACAACAGCCACGTGATCGGCAGCCCCGGCGACAAATGCACAAACCTGGGCTTCGCTCGGTAGCTTGACGTTTAACACCTGCTTGCCTTTGCGGGTGTTTGCGATGCAATCAGCCTCACTGACGATAAAGCCATAGCCGTCACTAGAGGCAACCAGCAACCGGCGGTCAGGCGAATGAACAAACAATGCGACAACTGCATCAGCTGCATCCACATCGACCATCAGCCTAAGCGGCTCGCCGTGACCGCGTCCGCCAGGCAGCTTGTTGACGTCAAGCGTATAGAACCGGCCGGACGATGCCAACAACAGCAGTTTGTCGGTGGTCTGGGCATGCAGCGCATATTTGCTCTTGTCGCCGTCTTTGAATGCCAGGGCAGAGGTATCTTCCAGATGACCCTTCATCGACCGGATCCAGCCCTTTTCCGAACAAACGATGGTGACCGGTTCCCTTTCGATCATTGCCTGTTCGAGATCGACATCAACCTCGGGGGCGATTGCGAAATCCGTCCGCCTGCGGCCAAGATCGGTTTTTTTGCCGTATTTGTCGCGGGTACTGCGGATTTCAGCGCTGATCGTATTCCATTGTTCATCGCTTGAGGCGAGCAGCGCCCGCAGCCGGCCCTGCTCTTCGGTCAGGCCCTCATGTTCCTTTCGGATCTCGAGCTCTTCAAGTTTGCGTAACGCCCGCAGACGCATGTTCAAAATGGCTTCGGCCTGAACATCGTTAAGTTCAAAGCGCTGCATCAATTCCTGCTTGGGTTCATCTTCCTCGCGAATAATCCGGATCACTTCATCCAGGTTCAGGTAGGCGATCAGGTAGCCGCCAAGTATTTCCAGCCGTTTTGCAATCTGATCAAGCCGAAACTCGGTGCGACGGACCAACACTTCCTGACGGTGGTCGAGCCATTCGCGCAGAACCTCGCGCAGGCTCATGACCTTGGGCACCCGGCCTTGCGACAGGACATTCATGTTGAGCGGAATACGCGATTCAAGCTCGGTGAACTTGAACATCGATTCCATCAGCACGACCGGATCGACCGTGCGGCTCTTGGGCTCCAGGATCAGCCGGATGTCTTCGGCCGATTCATCGCGCACATCTCCCAGCAACGGCAGCTTGCGCTCGTTCACCAGACCGGCAATCTTTTCGATCAGGCGGCCCTTTTGCACCTGGTAAGGGATCTCGGTGATTACGATCTGCCAGGTGCCGCGGCCAAGGTCTTCAGTTGCCCATCGGGCACGAACGCGAAAGCCGCCCTTGCCGGTCCGATAGGCCTCGGCAATCGTCGAAGGCTCCTCAACAATTATGCCGCCAGTGGGCAAGTCGGGACCGGGCACATAGGACATCAGCTTGTCGATGCCGGCATTGGGATACTTGATCAGATGGAGTGCTGCCTCACACAGCTCGGCGGCATTGTGCGGCGGGATTGCTGTAGCCATACCAACAGCAATGCCGGAAGCGCCGTTGGCCAGCAAATTGGGGAATGCCCCGGGCAGGACGACCGGTTCTTCGTCCTCGCCATTGTAGGTTTCGCGAAAATCAACGGTGTTCTGGTCGATGCCGTCAAGCAGGGCGACCGCAACATCGGTCAAACGGGCTTCGGTGTATCTGTACGCGGCTGCATTGTCGCCATCGATATTGCCAAAATTGCCCTGCCCTTCGATCAATGGGTAGCGCTGGGCGAATTCCTGAGCCAGCCGGACGAGCGCATCATAGACCGCCTGGTCGCCGTGCGGATGGTATTTGCCAATGACGTCACCGACCACGCGGGCGCATTTCTTGAAGCCCGAAGACGGGTCGAGCTTGAGCAGCCGCATGGCATATAGCAGGCGCCGATGAACGGGTTTGAGGCCATCGCGCACATCGGGCAAGGCGCGATGCATGATGGTCGACAGCGCGTAGGCAAGATAGCGCTCTTCGAGGGCTTCCCGCAGATTGATGGATTCTGGGTCGGTGCCGTCCGGCGGCAAGGTGAGATCATTCATGATTCGTCATATATATCACGTGACAGAGGTGCAAAACACCGGATTTCCCACGTTTATTCGCCACTACCAACATTGAATGATTGCTCAGAACCGGTGAACGATCACCTTGCAGCGTGGCTTCTTGCCCCAATTTGAGGCAGCGGCCCGGCGTACTGCGCTGCGCACCGTTTCGATCACTGTCGCATCATTTCGCCGTTGTGCCCCGGTCATGTCTTCCAGCGCGCCAATGGCCGCCAGTTGGAGCTCATGGTGGATCGGCGCATCATCGGTTTCAGGAACACCTTCAAACTCCAGCTGCGGCGGCTGGAGCATCTTGCCCTTGGCGTCCAGGAGCGCCGAGACACAAACGATGCCGGCAAATGACAATCTGCGACGCTCGCGGGCGGGACCATCGTGCGAGGGTACCATGATCCGGCCGTCAACATGGGTCCGGCCGGCAACCACCTCATCAATGATCTTCACCGGCCCGGGATTAAGCTGCACCAGATCACCGTTCAAAGCCATGACGGTCTCATCGATGCCTTTTGATCTGGCAAACTCGGCATGCCGTTTCAGATGCACCGCTTCGCCATGCATCGGCACCAATGCACGCGGGCGTAGCCACTCGTACATGATGGCAAGCTCATCCTGGCGCGGATGGCCGGACGAGTGGATCAAGGCGTCATCGGAGGTCAAGACCTCGACCCCTTGAAGCGCCAAAGCATTTACGACCGAAGCCACCGCCTTTTCATTGCCCGGTATGGTCTTGGATGAAAAGACCACCAGATCGCGTTCATCAAGGCTGATCGCCGGGTGGTTGTCACCGGCAATGCGAGCCAGTGCAGCACGGCTTTCACCCTGTGAGCCCGTACACAGCAAAAGCGTCTTGTTGCGGGGCAGAAATCCGTAAGCCTCTTCATCAATGAAGGTCCCAAGATCCTTCATCAACCCGACCTCGCGGGCCGCCTCAATGGTATTGCGCATGGCCCGGCCGGCAACGACAATCTCGCGCCCGACAGCGCGGGCGGCGCGAACAACTGAGGAAATGCGACCGACGTGCGATGCAAAGGTGGTGACGGCTACCCTGCCCTCAGCCCGGTCAATAATCGCTGCCAGCGTATCGGCGACGTCTCGCTCGGACGGCGAATGACCTTGACGCAGGACGTTGGTTGAATCGCAAACCAGAACGTCCACGCCCTCATCGCCAATCTCGCGGAACCGGACCATGTCAATTTGCGGCTCGATGGCCGGCGTGCGATCCAGCTTCCAGTCGCCTGAGTGTACGATGGTGCCGCCGGCCGTACGAATAACCAGCGATGCCGGCTCCGGTATGGAGTGGGTGACGGATACGAACTCGACATCAAACCCGCCGATCTTTACCCGGTCGCCAAGCGCGACGATTTCGATCTTTACTACCTCCAGCAATCCCGCCTCGGCAAGTTTGCGGCGCAGCAGTTCTGCAGCGAACGGTGTGCAATAGACAGGGACCTGAAGCTGCTCCCACAACCAAGGTATGGCGCCCATATGGTCTTCATGGGCGTGGTCAGAATAATACCCTGGAGAGATTTCCTGTGCTGGTCGATGAAGGAAATATCGGGGACCATCACATCGATACCCGGGTCCGTTTCGTCACCGAACTTGACGCCGCAATCTACCATCAACCATTCGCGATTGCGCTCTGGCCCGTGCCCGTAAAGATAAAGGTTCATACCGATCTCGCCGGCTCCGCCCAACGGCAGAAAAACGAGATCTGCAGCGGACCGGCGCGCGGCCGTGCGTTGGTTGTTTTGCGCCATGGTGCCCCTGGCTCTACCGGTTCGTTCTTACTGACCGGATGACATCGCCAGCCCGGATCGTGTGTATCGCGCCATCGTCCGTTTCTAACATGAGCGCACCGTCACTTGCCAAGCTCTGGAACAGCCCTGAGGTTATTATTCCGCCCAGGTCCA
>JABDJG010000307.1 GCA_013002595.1 Hyphomicrobiales bacterium
CCCGGGCCGGCATCGACGGTGACGTGGTCACCCTCGTAAACGCTGTCGAGGATGTCGGCGATGTTTTTCTTGATGCTCTGCGGCGTGATGCCGTTGGCCGCATTGAAGGCTTCCTGCTTTTCACGGCGCCGGTCGGTCTCGGCCATGGCGCGCTCCAGCGAGCCGGTGATCTTGTCGGCATAACAAATGACTCTTCCGTCAACGTTACGCGCCGCCCGGCCGATCGTCTGAACCAGCGATGTCTCCGAGCGCAAGAAGCCTTCCTTGTCGGCATCGAGGATCGCCACCAGAGCGCACTCGGGAATATCCAGCCCCTCGCGCAACAGGTTGATGCCGATCAGCACATCGAACGCACCGAGCCTCAGGTCGCGGATGATCTCGATCCGCTCCAGCGTGTCGATGTCCGAATGCATGTAGCGCACCCGGATGCCCTGCTCGTGCATGTATTCGGTCAAATCCTCGGCCATCCGCTTGGTCAGCGTGGTGACCAGCGCCCGGTAGCCGGCCCGGGCGACCTCGTGGCATTCGGCAATCAGGTCATCGACCTGCGTTGCCACCGGCCTGATCTCGACCGGCGGATCGGTCAGCCCGGTCGGGCGGATCACCTGTTCGACGAACACACCGCCGGTGCGCTCCATCTCCCATGCGCCCGGCGTTGCCGAGACATACATCGTCTGCGGCCGCATCGCGTCCCATTCCTCGAACCGCAAGGGCCGGTTGTCGATGGCGCTCGGCAGCCGGAAACCATATTCGGCCAGCGTTGCCTTGCGGTTGAAGTCGCCCCGGAACATCGCGTTGAGCTGGCCGATGGTGACATGGCTCTCGTCGATGAACACCAGCGTGTTGTCGGGCAGGTACTCGAACAGCGTCGGCGGCGGCTCGCCAGGCGCCCGGCCGGTCAGATAGCGCGAATAGTTCTCGATCCCGGCGCACGAACCGGTCGCCATCATCATCTCGATGTCGAACGTGGTGCGCTGCTCGAGCCGCTGGGCTTCCAGCAGGCGCCCGGCGCTGTTGAACTCCTCAAGCCGGATGATCAGGTCCTGCTTGATCCGCTTGACCGCCTGGTCGAGCGTCGGCTTGGGCGTCACATAATGCGACGAGGCATAAAGCTTGATGGTCTCCAACACGGCCGACTTGTGGCCGGTCAGCGGATCGAACTCGGTGATCGTCTCGATCTCATCGCCGAACAGCGAAATCCGCCAGGCCCGGTCTTCCAGATGCGACGGGTAGACCTCGACCGTATCGCCGCGCACCCTGAACGTGCCGCGCACGAAATTGCCGTCGTTGCGCTTGTAGTGCAGCGCCACCAGATCGGCCAGCAGCTGTTTCTGGGCAATGCGCTCACCGACCTTGAGGCCGAAGGTCATTGCCGAATAGGTCTCCACATCGCCGATGCCGTAGATGCACGACACCGAGGCGACCACCACGACATCGTCGCGCTCGAGCAGCGCCCGCGTCGCCGAATGGCGCATCCGGTCGATCTGCTCGTTGATCGAGCTCTCCTTCTCGATATAGGTGTCCGAGCGCGGCACATAGGCTTCGGGCTGGTAGTAGTCGTAGTAGGACACGAAATATTCGACCGCATTGTCGGGAAAGAACGCCTTGAACTCACCGTAGAGCTGGGCCGCCAGGGTCTTGTTCGGGGCCAGGATCAGTGCCGGCCGCTGGGTCTGCTCGATCACCTTGGCCATGGTAAAGGTCTTGCCCGAGCCGGTGACGCCGAGCAGCACCTGATCGCGCTCGAGATCCTTGACGCCGGCGACCAGTTCGGCGATCGCCTGCGGCTGGTCGCCCTTCGGCTCGAAATCGGAAACGATCCTGAGCGGCACGCCGGCTTCGGATTTTTCCGGCTTGACCGGCTTGTGCGGAAGGAAATCGGGATTGACCGCTGGCATCCCCGGCCGCATCGGCAATTTATCATCGACCGGCAGCCCCTGCTCGGCCCGCGCCTCGCGCTCGTCCATCTCCTGTTGGCGCGCCTCGATCAGCTTCTTGCCGGCAGCCGGATCCGGCCGCGCCCTGAGCGCTTCGGAGAGCGGCACCCCGGTTATCGGATCGTGCGCCGGCGGACGTTCCTTTGCGCTCACGCCAGTCGGGCTGTCGCCCGACGGCTCCGTGGGGGCGGCCATTTCATGCGTCCCTGTCGGGCTTTCAGCCCTCTGCGCCTCTTCTCCGGCCGGCGCGCCGTCGCGCTTGCCTTGGCCCTTGCGGGCCTCGGAAACCGGGATGTCCGGATAACCCTCAATCGGCTCCAGCGGCGCCTCGCGGAACCCGCCTTCCTGTCGTGAATGACCCATATTGAACCTGATCGTCCTCGTCTAAAAAATCTGCTTCCCTCGGGCGCGACCCGAGGGCCCATCAAACCAATAAGCTCCATAGTCGATGGATCCTCGGGTCAGGCCCGAGGAAGGCATTCAGGAAGGTTCAATATAGGTGCTCCGACACAGAGTCGAAAGCCCACCTACTGACACATGCTGTCACCAATGCCTACTGGCGGACTGCAATATAGTCCCGCAGCACATTGGCCTCCATCTGCATGTCCTCGAGCCGGTTCTTGACCACATCGCCGATCGAAATGACGCCGGCCAGCTTGCCGTGCTCAAGCACCGGCAGATGGCGGACGCGCTTTTGCGTCATCAGGTGCATGATATCGCCGATGTCGTCCTCCAGCTTGCAGGTGATGACATTCCTGGTCATCAGCTCGGACACCATCATGGCGCGCAATTGGGCGCCGTGTTCGGCCAGGCCATTGACCACATCGCGTTCGGAAATGATGCCCTCGACGGTCTCGCCGTCATCGCTAACGACAGCAGCGCCGATCTTTTCCATGCGCAGACGGCGGGCCAGGATGTCGATGGTGGCGTGGGTACCGACGGTTACAACCTTGCTGCCCTTGCCGCGCAACAATTGTTCTACTTTCATTGCTCTTACTCCACGATTGCACCCGCCGCGGGCATCGGAGCCAAAGCACCGGCCAGTCCGCAGCCGGGATTGCTGCATCATACCATAAGAACACTATCTGCCGAAATTGTGCGCTTCGCCTTTAAGATAGCGGCACAAGGGCCGACGGACAGCTACTCCGCCGGCACCGCGGCAGCTTGCGGCATCTGCCGGGGCAGCAACACGACGGCGGTGAAGATCGCCGCGGCCGTGGCAGCCAGGATGACGAACAGCGTATCGAAACCCCAGCGGCCGTGAACGATGCCGATCAGCGGCAGGGCGGCGGCCATGACGGAAATGGTGATCATGTAGCGCACCGCCAGGATGCGGCTGCGCCATTGCGTGCGCGCGACCCGGCCGACCAGCACATCGTTGATCGGGATCTGCCCGAAGGCAGCGAACATGAACGCCATGGCGCAAAAGACAGCCGCCCAACCGGTCAGCCCCGGCATCAGCGCAAAGAACGTCACCTGCAGGGCGGCAACGATCAAGAACGCATGCCGCGGAGAGAACCGGTCGACGAAAAACCCGACCACCAACTGGCCGATCGACCCGGCCGCAAAGGCCAGGAACGCCATCGAACCGATCAGCGTCGCCGACACATCGAGATTGGCCGCCCGCTCTGCCAGGATCTTGGGCAGCGCAAAGGTCGTCGACTGGAACACCAGTCCACCCAGCGCCGTTGTGAAGAACACAATGCCGATGACCCGGATGAACAGCGCCCTGTCGAACACCGCCTGTGCCGCGCTGCCTGTGCCGCCGGCGGCGGCCGCTTTCGGCGCCGCCACCCGCCAGATCACCAGACCATAGGCAACACCGATGGCAATCGACACCAGACCGGGCACGACAAACGCGCTGCGCCAACCGGTATGATCGATCAGATAGCCGGTGATCAGCGCGGCGGTGGCAACGCCCATGTTGCCCCACACCCCGTTGATCGCGACGGCCATGCCGGTTCTGACCCGGCCCTCCAGCACCAGCGCGATGCCGACCGGGTGATAGATCGAGGCAAACACGCCGATGGCGAACAGCCCGATGGCGATCTGCAGCGGCGTCGTTGCCAGCGCCGTCACGATCGAGGCCGCGCCAATGCCGACAAAGAACACGGTAATCATCCCTTCCCGGCTCCACCGGTCGGCCAGCCACCCGGCGGCCAGCGCAAATGCGCCAAACGCCACAAACCCCGGCGTCGCATAGGCGACCAGCTCGGCATAGGAAAGCCCCCACTCGCGCGTCAGCGCCAGCGCCGCCACGGTCGCAAACACCAGCATGAACAGATGGTCGAGAAAATGCCCGAGGTTGAGAAACAGGAAATGGAGCTTGGACTGCTGCATGGCGGCGGATTAGAGCATGGAAGGGATCGGGAGGAAAGCGCAGACTGGTCTCCCCGCAAGCGGGGAGAGGGAGGTCGCTCCGTGCTATACTGGCCTCATGAAATCCACCGCCACCACAGTCCCCGACTACCTTGCCGAGCTTCCCGATGACCGCCGTGCCGCCATCGAGACCGTCCGCGGCATCGTTCTCGCCAATCTCCCCGCCGGCTACGTCGAGGCGATGAACTGGGGCATGATCTCTTATGAAGTGCCGCTTGAGGTCTCCGGCAGGACCTACAACGGCAAACCCTTGATGTATGTCGCGCTCGGCAATCAGAAGCGGCATATGGCGCTTTATCTGTGTGGGTTGTACTGCAAACCGGAGATCAAGAAAGCGTTCGAGGAAAGCTGGGCCGCGTCGGGTAAGAAGCTCGACATGGGCGCTGCCTGTGTGCGGTTCAAAAGCCTTGAGGACCTGCACATCCCGGCTGTCGAAGCCGCCATCAGCGCCGTCAGCATGGCGGACTTCATCACCGCTGCACCCAAGAAGAAATAGCCCGCCGCTTTTGCCCGCTGCAATGTCGGCAATGTGACGATGAGAACCGGCACTCCCAGCTAGGGTTCGGCGTCGAAATCGCCTATGGTTGTGCAAAATGCCAGCTGACAACCGCCTCTCCAAGGAGCATCCCATGCCCGGTCTGAACCCCGACGTCGATCCCGACGGCCTGCTTGAGTATTCCGTCGTCTTCACCGACCGCTCGCTTAATCACATGTCAAAAACCTTCCAGGGCGTGATGAACGACATTTCATCGACGCTGAAGGAGGTCTACGGCGCCGATGCTGCGGTGGTTGTGCCCGGTGGCGGCACCTATGGCATGGAGGCGGTGGCGCGACAGTTTGCACAGGACAAGAAATGCCTCGTTGTCCGCAACGGCTGGTTCAGCTTCCGCTGGACCCAGATCATCGAGGCCGGCCAGCTCACCGATGATGTGACCGTGATGAAAGCCCGCCAGACCGGCAACGATCCGCAATCGCCGTTCGCGCCGGCGCCGATCGCCGACGTTGTTGCCGCCATTGAAGCTGAAAAACCCGATATTGTCTTTGCCCCGCACGTCGAGACGTCTTCGGGCATGATCCTGCCTGACGATTATGTCCGCCAGGTTGGCGCGGCGACCCGCGCGGCCGGCGGCCTGTTCGTGCTCGATTGCATTGCCTCGGGCACGATCTGGCTCGACATGCGCGCCAATGACGTCGATGTGCTGATTTCCGCGCCGCAAAAGGGCTGGAGTTCATCGCCGTGCGCCGGCCTTGTCATGATGAGCGAGCGGGCCATGGCCAAGGCCGAGGAAACCGCCAGTTCAAGCTTTGCCTGCGATCTGAAGAAATGGTGGCAGATCATCCAGGCCTATGAGAACGGCGGCCATGCCTATCACGCCACGATGCCGACCGATGCGCTCACCCAGTTCCGTGACGTGATGGTTGAAACCGCCAGCTACGGCTTCGACAAGGTCAAGGCCGAACAGCAGGAGCTTGGCGACAAGGTCCGCGCCCTGCTGGCCGAGCGCGGTTTCAAGAGCGTTGCCGCAACCGGCTTTGAAGCCCCCGGCGTCGTTGTCTGCTACACCGATGATGCCGATGTCCAGAACGGCAAGAAGTTCGCCGCCAACGGCATGCAGATCGCCGCCGGCGTGCCGCTGCAGTGCGACGAACCGGCCGGTTTCTCGACCTTCCGGCTCGGCCTGTTCGGTCTCGACAAACTGCATAATGTCGACCGCACGGTTGCCCATCTGGCCAGTGCGCTTGACGCTGTCGCC
>JABDJG010000328.1 GCA_013002595.1 Hyphomicrobiales bacterium
TCGTCCTTGTTGAGCGGCTGCAGGGGCCGGCGCGGGGGACCGGCATTTATGCCGCGCAGGGTCAGCCCATGCTTGATGCACTGGACGAACTTGCCGCCTTGCTCCAGTACCCGCATCAGCGGCAGCATGGCCGACATGATGCGCCGGCCCTTGTCGAAATTGCCTTCTAGCGCACAGGCCCGGTAAAGCGCGATGTGGGCTTCAGGGGCAAAATTCGAGCCGGCACAGACCCATGAGCGGGCTCCCCAAGCGAAAAACTCGAGCGCCTGATCGTCCATGCCGCAGGACAGCTGGATATGCGGGTAGTCGCGGGCCAGCATGTGCAGCCGGTTGGGATCGCCGGAACTTTCCTTGATGGCGCAAAAGTTGGGCGAGCGACCGAGGCGGTCGAGGGTATCTTCATCCATGTTGACGCTCATGCGGCCCGGGTAGTTGTAGAGCATCGCCGGCAGGTCGGCGGCACGGTCGATGGCGAGCGCATGCAGGGCGATTTCGCGGCCGGTCGGATAGGCGTATGGCGGGGTGGCGATCAGCAGGGCATCGGCGCCAATGGCCTTGGCATTTTCAGCATACTGTATACTGTCTTCGGTACGAATGGCTCCAGTGCCAACAATCAGCGGCAGGCGTCCTGAAATGATATCCTTGGCGCGCTTCATCAGATCGATACGCTCCGGTGTCGTCTGCGCGTAATATTCACCGGTCGTGCCGGCAATGATCAGGCCGTGGACGCCCGAAGCGATGAGGTGCTCGATGGTCGCGGCAAAGGACTTGAAATTGATCGAGAAGTCCTCGTTGTGCGGCGTCACCACCGGTGTGTAGATACCTTCAAACTGCACGGCTTTCGTCCTTTGCTAAGTCAAGGTCCAGTTTCATTGGCAATGGGTCCGGGCGGACGAATTTCTCGATCCGGTCACGCGACAAAGACCAATGCTCCAGGGTCAATTCGACGATCGTTGCCGGCTCGCGCTTTTCGATCGCTTCAATCATCTGATCATGCTGGTCACAGGCGGTCCAGACCAGCTTTTGTTCCATCGGGTTGCCCGGGCGATAAAACATCTGGCTCATTCTGGTGTGGTCGATCAGCAGCCGGTTGAGGCTTGGGGTGAGATAAGGATTGCCGGCCATATCGCCGGTCAGGCGGTGGAACGCGTGATTGAACATGGACATGCCGGAGGCATCGCCGGCCTCGCCGGTGCGACGGAAGGAGCGCTGGATGTCCTTCAGTTCGGCGATCTGGCCGGGGCTGGCGTTTTCGGCCGCAAGCCGGGCAACGGCGGCATAGATCATCGGGGCCGACTGGAAGAAGTTGCGCATGCTGGCAAGATCCATCGAAGAGACCTTGGCGCCGCGGTTTTCTTCCAGTGTCACATAGCCTTCACCGGCCAGGCGCTGGAACACTTCTCGCAAAGGCGTGCGCGACAGCTCGAATTTTTCCGACAATACCGCCTCGTCGAGCACCGAACCCGGCGCAATTTCGAGCGTCAGGATCTGCTGCTTGAGGGTGCTCAAGACGGCCTGTTTCTTGTTTGGCTTCACTGGTTCCTCCGTGATCGTCACAATTCGTAATACAAAATGTATACAATGACAATGCTGGAATTTCAGGAGCGGGGCACCTTGACGGCGTGCGAATCTATGGCATCATCGACCGCGGTATCAACAATCGAAAGGAGGTGATCCGATGTTCAGTGAGGTTTTGTGGAGACGCACCAGTTTTTACGGTTTTGCTTGCACGTTGGGGCAACCTTCGACGCTGCGGTAAACCAGCAAGATCAAAAACTTGATTTTGAGATTGGGTGCGATCCAGTCTCACGGAGGGGCCGCTGACGCGGCCCCTTTCTTTGTTGGTGTTTGTCTGCAAAAGTCCGTCACCATGACAACGTCACCAAAGAAACCTGAGCGGGCCGATCTTACCGACGGCCTCAATATCCCGCGCATCGTCACCGGACTGTGGCAGGTGGCCGATATGGAGCGCGGCGGTGAAGAACTTGCCATTGACGCTGCTGCCGCCGAACTTGGGCACTACGCCGATGCCGGGTTCGATGCCTTTGACATGGCTGACCACTACGGCAGCGCCGAGCTGATCGCCGGGCGGTTCCTTGAACAGGCCTCAAGTCCGGCGCACGTCTTCACCAAATGGGTGCCGGAGCCCGGCGAGATGACGGCTGCGGTCGTGCGGGCGGGTGTCCAGGAACGGCTTGAGCGGCTTGGCGTGGACAGCATCGACTTGTTGCAGTTCCACTGGTGGCAATTTGAACATCCCGGATATCTCGATGCGATGATCGAACTCGACCGGTTACGCCAGGACGGGCTTATCACCCATTTGGGGCTCACCAACTTCGATACAAACCATCTCAGAGTGCTGGTACGCCACGGCATCAAGGTTATTTCCAACCAGGTCAGTTTTTCTCTGATCGATCAGCGTGCAGCCGGTGATCTGTCGCAGTTCTGCCTTGATAACGGCATCCGCCTGATGACCTATGGCAGCCTGTGCGGCGGGCTATTGTCGAAGCGCTGGCTGGGGCATCCAGAACCGTCAGACAATGACATCACCGACTGGAGCAAGATGAAATATCTTCGCTTCATCGCGGCGGCCGGCGGCTGGCAGGTGCTGCAGGACATTCTGGCCGCACTGGATGATGTGGCCGAAAAGCATGGCGTCTCGATCTCCAATGTCGCATCGCGCTGGGTGTTGGAGCATCCGGCCGTTGCAGCCATCATCGTTGGCGCCCGCCTCGGCGAACGAGATCACCGCGCCGACAATCTGGCAGTATTCGATTTTGCCCTCGATGAGGCGGACCTGGACCGGATCAAAGCTGCCAGTGAGAAGCTGTGCGCCCTGCCGGGCGATTGCGGCGATGAATACCGGCGCCCGCCATTCCTGACCGCCTCGGGCGACCTCAGCCATCACCTGGACACGTTTGACAAGTTCTACACCGCCACGCCGGTGCCACAGCGCGCCCAGCGCCAACGGGTCGACAGCGGCAGCATCTGGGAGGTCATCTGCGGGTTCAGCCGGGCGGTCCGCGAGGGCAATCGCATCCTGGTCAGCGGGACGACCGCCACGCATAGCGATGGCACAGACGTATGCCCCGGCGATGCTGCCGGCCAGACGACCTATATTCTCGACAAGATTGCAGCCAGCATCTCAGCGCTCGGTGGCGCGCCGGGCGATGTGGTGCGCACCCGCATCTATGTGGCGCGCGAAGCGGACTGGGAAGACGTCTCACGGGTACACGGATGCTATTTCGGCGAGGTGCGTCCAGCCAACACCCTCATAGTGGTTGCCGGTCTGATCGGCGGTTATCTCGTTGAAATCGAGGCCGAAGCCGTGGTCGACGATGGGTGATCCAGCGGCCTGTCCGGTGTGCCGAGCACTGTCACCCCTGCCGTTCATGAATGTCGCCGGGCGGGATTACTGGGCATGTTCATCATGCATGGCACGGTTCCTTGATCCAAGGCAGCGGCCGGCACGCGATGATGAATACAATCACTATCTGACCCATGAGAACGATGCCGGCGATGCGCGCTACCGCAAATTCCTCAGCAAGCTGGCCGAGCCCTTGATGATGCGGCTGGAGCCCGGCATGCAAGGGCTGGATTACGGCTGCGGACCGGGACCGGCGCTGGCCGAGATGCTGCGCGAGGCAGGCTATGAGATGGCGCTGCACGATCCGTTCTTTTGTTCAGATCACGCGGCACTTGGGCGAACCTATGATTTCATCACTGCAACTGAAACGATTGAGCACTTCCACGATCCGGCTGGTGAATTTGACCGCCTTGATGAGATGCTCAGGCCCGGTGGCTGGCTCGGCGTGATGACGAGTTTTCAGACCGACGATGCGCGCTTCGCCGACTGGCACTATGTCAAGGATCCGACCCATGTCGTGTTTTACCGGGATGTCACCTTGCAGACGATCGCAGCCCAGCACGGCTGGGCTTGTGAAATTCCTGTAAAAGATGTCGCGCTACTGCACAAACAACCCGTCGATGACCACGGCTAACCTTGGATTTCCCCCGGTTTGTAGCCGTACAGCGGTTGCGAATCCGGGGTAATTGATGGTACCAAATGACGACAACTTGGGATGTTGCGACGCTGTGCCATAGTTTGGACGCAAGTAGCAATTCTATGTGTGTTAGGCACCAGGGGAAATCGGTGCCAGGGGTATGATCCTTCTTGTTGACTCTTTGGGGTCAACCGTTGTTTTTAGCTTCACCGCCTCGCTGGGGCGCGCAGTAGACGGGTGTGCAATGCAAGAAATGATAACTACGTGTAATCCGGGCAAGGTGATCGTGTTCGGGGGTGATGGATTCTGCGGCTGGCCGACAGCACTTCACCTTTCCGAGCTTGGGCATCAAGTTATCATCGTCGACAACCTTTCCAGGAGAGCAATCGATATCGAGCTGGGCGTGGAATCGCTTACGCCTATTCGTTCCATCGGTGAACGCATCAACACTTGGAGCGCCCTTACCGGCAAAGAGATCAAGTTCCATAACATTGATATCTCTACCGAATTTGCCGAGCTGCTTGAACTGCTGATGACTGAGAAGCCCGACACGGTGGTGCATTTTGCAGAGCAGCGCGCTGCGCCCTACTCAATGAAGTCTGCCAAGCACAAGAGCTATACCGTGCGCAACAACCTGTGCGGCACGAACAACCTGTTGAGCGCAATCGTCGAGTCCGGTCTCGACATCCATGTCGCACACCTGGGCACCATGGGCGTTTACGGTTATGGCACCGCCGGCATGGCGCTGCCTGAAGGTTATCTGAACGTCTATCTGAAGACCGACGAAGGCGAAATGGTCGAACAGGAGATCCTGTATCCGACCAACCCAGGATCGATCTACCACCTGACCAAGTCGCAAGATGCGCTGATGTTTCAGTTCTACAACAAGAACGACAAACTTCGGATCACCGACCTGCACCAGGGCATTGTCTGGGGCACCCAGACCGCTCAGACATCACGCGATGAACGTCTCATCAACCGGTTCGACTATGATGGCGACTACGGTACCGTGCTGAACCGCTTCTTGATGCAGGCAACCGTTGGATATCCGCTCACCGTTCATGGCTCGGGCGGGCAGACGCGCGCGTTTATCAACATCAATGATACCGTCAAATGCATTGAACTGGCGGTGAACAATCCGCCGGCGCTCAACGACGGTGTTCAAATCTTCAATCAAATGGCCGAGAGCTACCGTCTGATCGATCTGGCCAAGATGATCGCCGACCGGACCGGCTGCCAGATTTCTCACGTGCCGAACCCGCGCAATGAAGCGGACGAGAACGATCTCATCGTCAAAAACGACAAGTTCAAGGGGCTTGGCTGGGAGCCGTCATCGCTTGCCGACGGCCTGCTTCAGGAAGTCGAAGAAATCACCAAGCGGTATTCCAGCCGTTGCGACATCTCCAAGATTCCCTGTGAATCGACCTGGACGGCCAAACACAGCCCAGGCCGGCCGAGCATGAAAGTGGACGCCGCTGAGTAACTGCTGCGAGCGCCCATCGGCTCAATGATTTAGTTACCCTGCTCCTTCGCGGAGCAGGGTAATTTTTAAAGCAACTGGTTGAAGGCAGTGCCACAGAAAACAGAAAAACTTGGCCGGGTGCTGATCACCGGCGGCACAGGCTTTATTGGCTCCAACCTGGTGCGCAATCTCACGGCATCGGGCAGTGCCGCCCGGATTGCGGTACTCGACAACGAAGTGCTCGGCAATCGCAGTGTGCTTGACGGGTACGATGTTGAATTCATACACGGAGATATCCGTGACGAGACAACGGTGCGCGATGCCGTCAAACGGTCTGACACCATCGTGCATCTGGCTGCCGATACCCGGGTCATGGATTCGATCGAAAATCCTGCCTTCAACTACGAAAACAACGTGCTCGGCAGCGTTAACCTGCTGCTTGCAATGCGCGAATTCGGTGTCGCCAGACTGGTCAATGCCTCAACCGGTGGCGCCATTCTCGGTGAAGTGCCGCCGCCGGTGCACGAAGACATGGTGCCGCGACCTCTGTCGCCTTACGGTGCCGCCAAGCTTGCGGTTGAAGGCTATTGCAGTGCGTTTGCCGCTTCGTATGGCCTCAAGATTGTCTCGCTGAGGTTCTCCAACGTTTATGGCCCGTTGTCATTCCACAAGGGCAGCGTCGTTGCCGCGTTCCTGCGCAACATCATGGCCGGCAAGCCGGTCACGATTTACGGCGATGGCAGCCAGATCCGCGACTACGTTTATGTCAATGACCTGTGCAACGGCATCGTGGCAGCGCTTAACAGCGGCGTTGACGGCATCTATCAGCTGGGCACCGGCATCCCGACCACGCTCAACGAACTGGTTGTCAAGATGAGGGACGTTACCGGCCACAACAATCCATTCGAGGTGATCTACGAAGACTCCCGCAAAGGCGAAATCAAGGATACCTACTGTAATATCGACAAGGCGCGCGATGCATTTGGCTTCAATCCCGACACCAGCCTGCCTGAGGGACTGACAAACACCTGGAACTGGTTTCTCGATCAGCGGTCTTAGCTGCTGCGCGAGAACAGGTTCTTCCAGATGATGGCCTTCCTGATATGGCTGAACAGCCTGAACGGCATGCCGATATCCCACCAGTATGAATCATAAAAGATGGCCAGGCTTTCGATACGTGCGGCCGGTTGCTCGATAAGCTCGGGCACATAGTGCGCGCGCAACAGCCGGCGGCGGTACAGCCAGGTTCTGAACCTGCGCGTATAACGGGTTGTCGGGTCCTGCAACATCGCCTCGAACTGTTGCGCCGCGATGATGTCGTGCGCGCTTTCGCCCGCCTGACCGGCAGCAAGCTGGCTGAAGAAATCGGATTTCGTCCTGTTCAACTGCTGGAATTTTGCTGGCAGGCTGGCGGGCGCCGGCCTGGATGACGACATGAACCCGGCGGCAACCAGATCATCGGGAGATGAATAACGGTGGGCCTTTTTGAGGATGGCGGACGGCCACTGGCTGGAGGACTTGCTCAAATACATCGACAGCGCGTTCGGGTCGAGCCGGTCACGGTTGGTCTGTTCGTGCGCCATTCGCTTTTGAAATCCCGGCCGGAATTTGAAGTGGGCGAGAACGCCGTTGTGAAACCCGAGCGGCAGCGGCGTGCCGACATGGGTCGACTTCACGTACCGGTAGCCTTGATGCCAGAAGACAAAGGGGATCTTGCCCAGGCGGGGGGATGCATTCTTGCTGCCGGTCAAGACCGCTCGGCCACCGCCCTTGGTGCGGTATTCGACATAAGGGTACTGGTCGATTTCAGCCAGATGACTTTCCTCGAACGGCATGAACAAAGGCGCAGCGGTCACAAGCTCATCAAAGCTTGCATAGGTCTGACTGCCTGCAGCGGTCAGGTCATCGCTGAAAAAGTCGACCATCGGGCAATACAGTCCCATATCGAGCCGGCGTTCCATCGCGGTGCGCAGCTGCTGGACGGTTTCAATGCCTGGCGGAAGGATCATGAACTCATCGGCATCGACAACCAGGACCCAGCGGTTCATGCAGCGCTCGCCGGCGATCGTGTTAACCCAGTTGATGCCAGCAATACTGTCGCGGTAGCTCTGTTGGGTGTGGTAGAGCGCAAGGCCGTCCAGCCCGGACAGACAGCCTTGCGAACCGTCCTGGCTGTCATTGTCGATGACGATGAATTTTTCGACGCCAAGGTCTGCATAGTGCTGCAAGAACGCCGGCAGTATATCGCACTCGTTTCGAATGACTGTTATGAGGACGATGTCGTTCTCGCCAACGGTACCCAGACTGTCCTTGATAACGTCCATCTCGCAAGATCCACTATTTCCGGCGCAGGAATCTGAAGAATTTTCCCAGGCCGGCAAACGGGAATTTGCGCTGTTTTGCATATATGTTCCTGATTTTCTTGCCTGTTTCATATGTGCCAGACGAGAACAGCAACAACGGGATCAAATCACGGGGCAGGTGCTCAAGGTACGGTGTAATGG
>JABDJG010000352.1 GCA_013002595.1 Hyphomicrobiales bacterium
ACCGAGTTGCTGATTGTTCCAGTTGTGGAGCGGCATCCCGTCAAGCCGGATCATTCCCGCGGTCGGCTCAAGACAACCAACGAGCAGGCGCGCCAGCGTGGATTTACCGGCTCCCGAGGGCCCTACGATCGCCAGTGAGGTGCCAGGGTTCAATTCAAATGAAATGTCGGTCAGGATCGCGGGTTTGTCGTGGGACGGCGCATAGCTCAGTTTCTCGACCTGGACATGTCCGGTCAGGCCAGGCAGGTAGGTTCGCGGTAGTTCATCGAGGTTTTCTGCAATCTTCTCGCTGACGCGTTTTGATGCCGCCCGCATGCTGACGAAATTGCGCCAACCATCGATGGCGGCTTCCACCGGGGCAAGCGCCCGCGCACCTATGATCGATGCTGCGATCATCATACCGCCGGTCAATTGGCTGTCCAGCACCAGATAGGCGCCCCAGCCAAGCAGGCCAATCTGCATGACCAGCCGCATGAACTGCGAGATACCGGACAGGTAGACATTGCGATCGCTGGCGCTGGCCTGGGCCTTTAGCGAGTTGGCCGTATCTGCACCCCACAGCCGGACGCTGTCGTCCATCATGCCCATCGCCCGGATCACCTGGGCATTGCGGGCATGGGCCTGGGCTTGCATGAACGCCTTCATGGAATAGCCATTGGCCTGGTTGAGAATATCGACGGTGAGTTTCTGATTGGCAATCGCTGCCATGGAGAGCAGCAGGCCACCTCCAAGTACGATCGCCCCGAGATGGGGATGTATCAGAAAGACGGCAATGAAATAGATCGGCGCCATCGCGGCATCGAAGATGTTGAGCATGAGCGGCCCGGTAACAAAATTGCGGATTTGGCTGAGATCCTGAAGCCGCTGGATGCCCTGTAAGGCATCGCCTCCGAGACTCTTGAGCCCTGAGCTCAGCAACGGACTGCCGAGCAGTGCTTCAAAGCGCATGCCGATACGGGTCAGCAACACACGCCGGGCAACGTTGAGCAGCGCAAGCACGCCAAGTGCACCGACGGCAAGGATCGACAGCATGATCAGCGTATCGATGCTGCCGCTCGACAGCACCCGGTCGGTAATCTGGAACAGATAAATCGGCAGCGTGAGCATCAGCAGATTGACGGCGACTGAGAACAGGCCAACCGTCCACATGCCCCGCTTGCAGACTGCCAGGCCGGCAACGAGGATCTCGCGCAAGGGACGTTGCGACCCGCTTTGAGCCTGCACAGCCTTTGCGTCGTGTTGACGGTGTTCCGGCTGATCGCGGTCTGTCGCATCTGTGTCAGATCTTGCTTGCGGACCTTGCGGTGGCGGCAATTCGCGCTGACCTTCGGCGCCGCGCGCCTTTTGCTCTGGCGAGTCGTGTGCGTAACCGTTTATCTCCGATAGTGGGTTCATGACTGCTTTTCCTCAAGAAAACTGCGAGAGGGGTTGATGCTGGTGGCGGCCGGCGGCACTGCTAAACCGCCATCAAGTCACCCATCAGATTGTCGGACAGGCCGTTCGTGCCGAACTGCTGGTTCCCCATATGCTGGTTCCCCATATGCTGGTTCCCCGCATGTTGGTTCCCCGCATGTTGGTTTCCCGCATGTTGGTTCCCCGCATGCTGGTTAATTGCGGGCTGGCTAATATTCTGTCCACCGCCATGCAGGTGGCCTTGATTGATGCTTGCCTGCTGATTTCCGGGATGGCCTGCGCCAGCCACGTCCAGGACATCGGACATTTTGCCTGGCAAAAAATCGCCGGACGCAAACTGCGCCAGCTGGTCGGTCTGGGACAGATAATTGGTCTGTACGATGGAATCTTGGCTGTAGGTATTGCCGGCAACAATTTGAAACTCGGCGACGCCTTCGTAGTCATTGATCACTGCTGCGTTGATTTGCGTGTTTCCGCTATGCAGTGTTGCCAGCATGGATGCCTGATGAACCGCGTTGACCTCATAGTAGGTGCCCGAGACGTACAGTGCGGAAAACTCGGGATCGGTTTTCAGCGCCGACTTGAGATCGTGGTGATCGACATCAGACGGGAACGACGGGTCATCGGAGTGTTTTTTCCAGCCGCCGCCTTTAGAGATCACGGCATTGTTGAATTGCGCTGCTGCATGGGCATCTTCGGCGAAGTTGATCTGCTGGACGGACGCCAGGTTGATCGCATCACCCATTGTCAATTGAGAACCGCCCTCGTTCGTGTAGTCAAAAATGGCGGCCTGATTGGCCTGTATATCGAGGCCGGATACAATTTCGTCTGTGCCATCGGACACACTGAAATTGTGCTGAGCGATGATGTTGATCTCGACGAGGTCGTGCTCAATAACGATCAGGTCATAGTCACTCATCTTGCTGTTCAACGTGGACCCAATCGTGATGTCAAAACCGTCTGCCACGCCGGACAGAGCCTCGAGCGAACCAAATGTGGTGGCGAGTTGAATGTCGTAGTAGTCGCCGGCAACGATCGTCATATTGCCGATATCGTATGGCCCCCATTCAAAATTGAAGGCTTCAGACAATGAGCCGATTGCATGCTGAAAGTCGAACACTTCTGTAAATGTGGAAAAATCGGGAAGCTGGTATTCAACGACCAGTTGCCCGGTCGGGTACTGTTGCGCCACCGTTCCACCCGCGGGTCCGAAGACGGCTTTGTGGCCGCCACCTGAAGCAAAACCGCCTCCTGCGGCAGCAAATCCGGCAGCGGCCGGTCCAGTGGCCGGCTCGGTGTTGGCTGCACCACTTATTGCGGCATCCA
>JABDJG010000353.1 GCA_013002595.1 Hyphomicrobiales bacterium
AATTAGTACCGTAATTTCAATGGGTTGAAATGATAATGCGAATCCCATCCTCTCCGCCATTCTCACCTCCTGCCACAAGATGCATAAATTGAGGTCGCGCCCGCGATATGAAACTTGAGCACAGCCACGACGCAGCAGCAATCACCAAGCGGCTGGCTGAAGAAAACAAGCCGAACTATGTCCGCGACTGGGTCTATGGCGGCATCGACGGGGCGGTGACGACGTTCGCCATCGTAGCCGGAGTGGTCGGCGCCCAGCTGTCCGCAGGGATCATCCTTATCCTTGGCCTTGCCAATCTGCTCGCCGATGGCTTTTCCATGGCCGCCAGTAATTATTCCGGCACCAAGACCGAGATCGATGACCGTGCCCGCCTGCGCGAAGTTGAGAAAAAGCACATCGCCCATGCACCCGAAGGCGAGCGCGAGGAACTGCGCCAGATCCTCCAGGGCAAGGGCTTGAGCGGGACGGCGCTTGAAGAAGCGGTTGCGGCCATCACCGCCGATCATGACGTGTGGATCGACACCATGCTCACCGAAGAATACGGTCTTGCCTCGACGTTGCGCTCGCCGTGGCGCTCCGGGCTGGCAACGTTTCTGGCTTTTTGCATTTGTGGCGCCGTGCCCCTGGTGCCGTTCCTGTTGCCGTTCGGCGCCCCGTTCTTGTGGGCCTCTGCGCTGACAGGCGTGGTTTTCTTTGCCATCGGCGCGGTCAAGGCGCGCTGGTCGCTGGCGCCCTGGTGGCACTCGGGACTTGAGACCCTGATCATCGGCATGCTGGCCGCCAGCGCTGCCTATGTGGTCGGTTATCTGCTGCGCGGACTGGCCTGACCGGGCCCAGGCCCTGGGTCATTTCTTGATTGAATCTGCCTGCATTCCAAGCAATATACGCGCCGGATTTGGGATCGCGAGGGGAGTGCAACATGGCCTGGTCACCGGACAAGACGACTGTCAATTCGTGGAACGAGTGGGACCCGCTCAGGCATGTCATCGTCGGCGTTGCCGATGGCTGCCACATCCCGCCGTCCGAGCCGGCGCTCGATGCCAAGGTGCCGGAAGATTCCGACATGCGCGGCCAGTGGGGCCCGCGCCCGCAGGATACCGTCGATATCGCCAACGAGCAGCTCGACGGGTTTGCCAGAATTCTGGAATCGCGCGGCGTCAAGGTGGACCGTCCGACGCCGATCGATTTCAGCCAGGCCGCCGCTACGCCTGATTGGGAAACCGAGGCACAATTCGGTTGCATGCCGCCGCGCGATGTCCTGCTCACCGTGGGTTCAGAAATTCTTGAGGCAACGATGAGCTACCGTTGCCGCTGGTTCGAGTACCTGTGTTACCGCCCGCTGTTGCAGAAGTACTATGACGATGACCCCAGGATGCGCCATGAGGCAGCGCCCAAGCCGCGCCTGACCGATGCCGACTTTCACCCGGACTACCTGTCAGAGGAGATCGGCATCCAGCAGCGCCTGGACTGGACCGCTGCGAAGCATTTTGTGACAACGGAAGAAGAACCGCTGTTCGATGCCGCCGACGTGTTGCGCTTCGGCAAGGATCTGGTTGTCCAGCACGGCTTCACGACCAACCTGAAAGGCATCGACTGGCTGCAGCGCCATTTCCCGGATCACCGCGTCCATGCGGTCAATTTCCCGGGCGATCCCTATCCGATCCACATCGATGCAACGTTCACACCTCTGCGCCCGGGCCTCATCATCAACAACCCGGTGCGGCGCCTGCCGGACGATCAGCGCAAGATGTTCGAAAACAACGACTGGCAGATCATCGATGCCGCCCAGCCGGCCCACAATGCCCCGCCGCCCTTGTGCTATTCCTCGGTCTGGCTGTCGATGAACGTGCTGATGGTCGATGAAAAGACCGTGTGCTGCGAAGCTTCGGAAGTCTACCAGATGGAGCAGTTCGACAAGCTTGGCTTCGAGGTCTTGCCGGTCCCGTTCCGCGATGCCTATGCCTTTGGCGGCGCGCTCCATTGTGCAACCACCGATGTCTACCGGGAAGGCACCTGCCAGGACTATTTCCCGAAGCAGTAGCGCTGTCTAAAAGCCGTCGGCCTTGTGGGCGTAGAACACCTTTGTCACATCTTCGATGACATCCCAAGTCACCCGGCTGCCGTTGCGGGTCAAGATGCTGTCGCCGGGGCCAAGCTCGTTGATCTTGCCGTCGGCATGATCAATCAGCCGACATCTGCCGGTGAGGATGGTCATCAGTTCATCGCCCTGTTCGGTGCACTCAAAGACACCTTTCGTGCAGCGCCAGATGCCGAAACGGGTAACATGGCCGGGGCCGCCAAGGTCACATCGGCCTGACGCACGCGGGTCTCCCTGCTTGATTACGTAATCCGAGTCCGGATTGTCGAAAGGCCAATCGTCGAGATCGCCGACGTCATCGCCTGGTTTATAAGAATACATCTGGCATCTCGCCGCAGATTGTCGTTGCCCAAGCCAATTCCATCATTGCCGGCCAAGGTCAAAACTTGCATCCAGCCCGCTGACCGGTTCCTGCAGCCTTATCGTCAGTTGCGACGACGAGCAGGTATAATCGATGTCCACCGCCTGTGTGTTGGTCGCCTGACCGATCGGCAGCGCCATTTGTTGGTTGGTTCCGGTGACCGTCATCACCATTTTCAGTGAATTGCTGCTTTCCTGAAAACACATCCTGCCGGCATCTGCACAATAGGTGCCCTGGGTTCCGCCGGACACTTCCATGCCCATTCCGATACCGCCCTCGGCCGACATGGCAGCCTCTATATCGTTCAACTGATTGGCGTAGTCGCCACCAGGTTTGAGCTGCATCATGACCTTCCCGCTGCGCCATTCGATGCGGCCCGGCATGTCTTTGAGCAATTGGTCAGTGATCTGGCTCAGCGCCCCGGCATCCATGGACCAGGTGCCGGCAACGCAACTGTCGATGGGTTTGCCAATGCAGCGGCACGAAGAAAGCGCCGGAGAGGCCATTGATAATGACAGGGCGCCGATCGTCGCCAGCAGGAGTTGGTGTCTCATGTTGGTCCCTCTATCTCGATTGCAGCCACCCGGTTGCGCTATGGCAAGGTTAGGTTTGGAGCTGCGATTCGTCCACTTGGTGTCAGGGCCGGCAATTGTGGATCCGGCGATTGCAGATAATGTGCCACACAGTCCATCAAACGTTTGATTTTTGCCGCCAACTCATGACAGTGGGGAAAATGGAATATTCTGAATGGGGATGATCTGGAATGGTCAAAGCTGCCGTATGCCGTGAATATGGCAAACCGCTGATGATTGAGGACATTGAGGTCGCCGCGCCTCAGGCCGGCGAAGTCAGGGTCGATATCAAGGCCTGTGCCATCTGTCATAGCGACATTTTCTATGCCGAGGGCGAATGGGGCGGACAGCTGCCGGCCGTCTATGGCCACGAGGCATCGGGCATTGTGTCGACCATAGGTCCCGGCGTCCGCAACGTTGCCGTTGGCGATCATGTTGTCGTGACCCTGGTGCGCTCATGCGGCGAATGCCGGTGTTGTTCCAAGGGCTACCACGGCAGTTGCGAAAGCTCCTTTCCGCTCGATGCCAATACCCCGTTGAAGGATGCCGGCGGCAACGACATCGTCCATGGCCTGCGCACCGGCGCCTTTGCCGACACGGTTGTTGTCGATGCATCGCAGGTCGTTGCCATCGACAAGGACGTGCCCTTCGAGAGCGCCAGCCTGCTGGCCTGCGGCGTTATCACGGGCCTGGGTGCAGTGATCAATACGGCCAGGATCGAACCGGGTTCGGATGTCATCGTCATCGGCACCGGCGGTGTCGGCCTGAACGCCGTTCAGGGCGCGGCATTGGCCGGCGCCCGCAAGATCATCGCCCTTGACCTGGCTGAGGACAAGCTTGAGGCAGCGCTTGATTTTGGCGCCACCCATGGCTTGCGCGCCGACAGCGGCGACCTCATTGACCAGATCATGGAGCTGACCGGCGGTCGCGGCGCCGACTACATTTTTGTGACGGTCGGCGCCAAGCGCGCGTTCGATCAGTCCTATGACATGCTGGCCAAGGGCGGCGCGCTGGTGCTCGTCGGTATGCCCCCCGAAGGTGTGACGTCAGAATACGACATCTTGACCATGGCCAATGATACCAAGCGTATCCTTGGCTCGAAAATGGGGTCATCGAACATCCATGTCGATCTGCCCCGTCTGGTCGAACTTTACAAACAGGGCCGCCTGAAGCTGGATGAACTGGTCACCGGCCGCTATCCGATCGAGGAGATCAACGAGGCGATCGCGGCCGTCAACCGGGGCGAGGCACTCAGGAACGTTATCGTATTCTAGGTTGCAGTTATGGACAGCGAATTTACATCGGTTTCAGTCAAACCCCTGTCGGGCAATCTCGGCGCCGAGATCGGCGATGTCGATCTGTCCGGCGAACTGACCAATTCACAGTTCAGCGATATCCGCGATGCCTTTCACAGGTATTCGGTCATCGTGTTTCGTGATCAGCATCTGAAGCCGGAGGCCCATCTGCGGTTTGCCCAGCGTTGGGGTGACATCAACATCAACCGGTTCTTCACGCCGGTGGAAGGCCATCCGATGATTGCCGAGGTGCGCAAGGAACCGGATCACGAGCACAATATCGGTTCGGTCTGGCACACGGATCATTCCTACGACGAGGCACCTGCACTAGGGTCCGTTTTGTCTG
>JABDJG010000367.1 GCA_013002595.1 Hyphomicrobiales bacterium
TGGATGCAGCACATATCTCCAATGTCGAGCAACCGGCCGCGTTCTCCCAGGCGCTGATCGATCATTTCGGGTGATGGTTTTGGGGCGGGCGTAATCACTCGGCACACCACGGGGCTTCGCCGGCAAAACAGGATGGATACAAGGCCACTCACCGCCGGTCAGTCTACGGCGCATGATTCGATGCTCCCGTGAGCCTGAATCCCAATCGTGCCCTGACCAGCTATGAGCTGACCGAATGTCCATTTTCGGGCGCATTTTCACCGTCGATTTATCCGGCCGGAAGAGGCGATTGATGACCCGACTCGGACATTTCACCTGACTGGTTTGGACTGTTTCCAAAATAACTGGTTTAATCGGCACATTGCATCGGAAGGTCGAAGGAATTCGCGATGAACGGTCAGCAAACCTCCCGTGCGGATAAGAAGCTACGTGCAACTTCGGAAATTCTGCAGGTTATCCGAACGTCTCCAATCGACGTCGGTAAGGTCTTTGAGGCAATCGCGCAAAATTCGGTCGTACTTTGTGACAGTCTTTTCGCAAATGTGTTCGAATTCGACGGAACCGACCTGCGTTATATGGCCAGTCACAATGTCGGCCCGGACTACCTGGAATTGCTGGCAGCGAAGTATCCTATGCAGCCAGACCCTTCCCAGGTATCAGGCCGGGTAATTCTGACCGGCCAGACTGTCTGGGTGGAGGATGTCGCCGCCGATCCCAATTACGATCAGAGGTTCCCAAGTCAAATGGGTTGGCGGCGGATGCTCGGTGTGCCCATGCTACAAGATGAAACGCCAATCGGGACGATTGTTGTCGGATGGTCAGAGCCGGGGCCGGTTGACAATGACCACGAAGCGCTATTGACGACATTTTCCAATCAAGCTGCCATCGCGTTGGATATCGCGTCACAAGGCAAGCAATTGGAGGATCTCAATCGGACACTAGAAGCCAGAGTTGCGGAGCAGGTCAGGGAACTCGACCGGCTGGGGCGGCTGAGGCGATTTCTGCCACGACAACTCGCGGAAGCGATCGCAAACTCAGGCGATGAATCGATTCTTCAAAGCCACCGTCGGGAGGTGAGCGTCGTATTCTGTGATCTTCGGGGGTTCACGGCATTCTCGGAGATAGCTGAGCCGGAAGAAGTCATGAGTGTACTCGGCGATTATCACAACATTGCCGGACCGTTAATCGATCAACACGGTGGGACCCTGGAGAGGTTCCTCGGTGACGGACTCATGGTTCTGTTCAACGATCCAATGCGATGCGACGACCCTGCCGCACACGCGGTGCGCCTTTCCGTTGTGCTGCGGGAGTCCATGGCGGAGATTTGCTCAAGGTGGGAAGCTCAAGGCCACCAGCTGAGCTTTGGAGTTGGAATAGCTCACGGATACGCAACACTCGGACAGATTGGCTTCGAAGGGCGCATGGACTACACGGCGATTGGAACTGTCGTCAATCAAGCTGCACGGCTGTGTGATGAGGCGCGACCAGGCGACATTCTAATAACTCAGCGTGTTGCCAACCTGACAGAAGGGTTTGTCGAGGTAGAGCCGATCGGTGAGTTGAGCCTCAAAGGATTACGGCAGCGAATCAACGGATTTAGAGTCAAACGGTTCGTGAGTTGATCGAGGATCGAATAAGCCCAGGTTATTTGTTCCAGGAACCTGCATGTGACTGCTGTTGGCGCGCCCCGGAAGTCGCGTTGCCATATCCAAGGTCCGTTCTTGGACCTATTCCGGAAGTCGATGATTGAAGGCAAAACTTCCGCTCGTGACCCAGAACGGACCTGATCTGATCCAAATCAAGGACTGAAGGCAACTTGGACAGCATTAATGGATCCCTGTGCGATTGAAAGGGATAGTCATGAGCCAGCTACTTTGCAGCAAATGTGGAGTGGGGTTTCTTTACGCCGGCAACTGCCTGCACACTGATGTTTCTTACCTCATAGAATGTTGGCGGGAATCAAATGGGGCAATCCGGATGGATGGCATTATTGACGCCGAGCCAACGTCAATAGAACGAACTTGTCCGTCCGAAGATGTGTTCTTGCTGATCGATAGTGGTGAGAAGGTTCGAGTCAAAATCGCTTGCAAAGACTCGGCGCATGTTGGAATTGAAGTACTCGGATCCATTGCTGGTTGCGCTCTAGACTGTGCGGCTCATAGCTACCGCCAGTGACGTTGCCCGATGATCCGGGCCACTGAAGTGGACAGTCTGATCAAGCGTAACTTCGAACGTAGGCAAGGTTTTAATTGAATGGAAGAAAATACTGGCATCAAGATCCGCATTGCCGGTCTGAGTAAGCAGTTTGGCAGCAAGCGAGTTTTGTCCGATGTCAACCTTGATATTCCAGCCGGCAAGAAATCCGTCCTGATTGGCCCAGCAGCTTCGGGCAAAACAGTACTGATGAAGTGCGTGGCAGGCATATACCCGCCTGATGCCGGCAAGATCGAGATCGACAATGAGACCGTGACTGAGGCTGGTAGTAGCGCCCACATGCGGCTGATGCAGTCGGTCGGCGTTTTGTTTCAGCAAGGTGGCCTATTTGACAGTCTCAGCGTTTGGGAGAACGTGAGTTTCAAGCTCATATACAATTTTGGTATAACCCGCACGGAAGCCAAACGCGTCGCTATTGAAAAATTGGCCATGGTCAACTTGCCAGCCAATACTGCTGATCTGCTGCCAGCGCAACTTTCCGGTGGAATGCAGAAGCGGGTTGGCATCGCGCGTGCATTGGCGGGCGACCCGTCTCTGCTGCTCTTAGACGAGCCCACTTCTGGCCTTGACCCGATTACGTCATCGGCAATTAACAAGCTCATCAACCATTGCATTGAGGGAATTGGTGCGACGGTATTTTCAATCACCAGCGACATGGCTGCCGCTTGTACCGAATACGATCATCTTTTTATGCTGCACGACGGCGCGGTGGTCTGGGACGGACCCACCGGCGAGATCGAGTCATCCGGCAATCCATATGTATTGCAGCTGATCCACGGCAGCCGCGAAGGCCCTATAAAGATGCGCCTGATGGCCCGCGCTTAGTGGCCTGTTCTCATCTGTTTTCGATTTCTCTCTATCGGTCAGACACGGATATTGCGGCAACGACGCCAAAGGGTTGGTTTTGCCATTTCGTCGAACAACATCAATGTCCGTTCCTGATGCTGTGGACGGCTCCTCCACCGGCATCGCGATGTGCCAAAATTGCGGTGTTTAAGGAACCGCTAGAGAGGAGCCATCCATGGAACAGATTAGCACAATTGGTTTGGATATCGCCAAGAACGTC
>JABDJG010000385.1 GCA_013002595.1 Hyphomicrobiales bacterium
GGCGATGAACGCACCCAGCATGTAGAACGAGCCGTGGGCAAAATTGACGACCCGGGTGACGCCAAAAATAATCGACAGGCCCGAGGCCACCAGAAACAGCGAAGACGCACTGGCAAGACCTGCCAGAAACTGGATCACATAAAACGACATGATGTGGCGGCTCCCCCTCCCCGCGCAAACCCGCAGCACATCAGATGGGCTGCAGAGTTACCTAAGCGTTGAGGACCTATTGGCCGCGCAGGCTTTTGACCTCATCATCGGGCGGGAAATACGCCGGTCCGTTGGCATACTTCCAGTCGACCATCTTCGGCTTGCCGTCAACTATTGCCGTGCGACCGACCCATGTGCCGAGCGTTGATTGATGGTCCAGACCGCGGAAAGATACCTCGCCGACAACTGTGTCGAACTTCAAGTCCTTGAGTGCTGCGATCAGTTTGTCCTGATCGACCGAACCAGCCTTTTTGATCATTGCTGCGGCGGCCTGCATGGCAACGTAACCGACCAGGCTGCCCATCCGCGGCGTCTCGCCATACTTGGCCTGATAATCGGCAATGAACTTCTTGTGCCTGGCGTCAGCGATGTCATACCAGGGATACCCCGTGACGATCCAGTTCTTGGGTGCCTCGGCGCCCATCGGATCGAGATACTCGGGCTCGCCGGTCAGGAGGCCGACCATGGTCAAATCGTCCGTGAACAGGCCGCGCAGTTCGCCCTCGCGCACGAAGGCTGCCAGATCGCGGCTAAACAATGCCGAATAGATCCCGTCCGGCTTGGCCTGGGCAAGCGCCTGCACGGTCGCACCAGGATCGATCTTGAACAGTGCCGGCCACTGCTCGTTGACGAATTCGACGTCCGGGCGCAGTTTCTTCATGACCTTCTTGAAGGCAGCAACGGCATCCTGGCCAAATTTGTAGTTCGGCGCGACGACCGCCCAACGTTTGGCCGACGTCTTGGCAGCAGCCTCGGCGAGCATTGCCGACTGGATGTAGGTGCTCGGGCGCAGGCGGAAAGTGTAGTCGTGCCCCTGGCTCCATACAATGGCATCGCTCATCGGTTCGGTTGCAATGAACAGCTTCTTTTTCTGTTTTGAGTAGTTGGTCACGGCAACGCCGATATGGGAGAAATAGGTACCCATCAAAAATGCGACGTTATCCTTGGTCACCAGCTCCTCGGCGATCTTGACAGCGTTACCAGGTTTGCCGCCGTCATCACGATGGATAACTTTCAATGGCCTACCAATCACGCCGCCGGACGCGTTGATTTCCTCAATCGCCATTTCCCAACCCTTTTTGTACGGCTGGGTGAAGTCGGCCAGTGCGGTGTAACTGTTGATTTCGCCGATCACGATCGGTTCAGCTGCCCTGGCCGGGCCAAAAGCGCTAAGCGCTAAGGATGCAGCAAGAGCCGCTCCCAAAGCTGCTCGTCTGGTAATTGACATAATCGACTCCTCCGTTGTTATAGACATTTAACTCCTGTTCGCCTCTTGATGGGCGGTTCAAAATTTCGCGTTCTCAAGCGGCTCGAACGCATAGACAATTGCATACCTGGCCGGATCTGCGTTCACCTCAATTGTGGTGATGTTACAACCATTAACCTAAGCCGCAAGAAATTTACGCAAGCGTGACGCTTGGCTCGGCGACCAATTCAAGGGTATGGCCACTGAAGCCAATCGCCAACCCTTGCTCCAGCTTGCATCGCGTCTTGATTTGAGATGGGTGGCTACAACGCAAGACCGAGGTCTTACACAGCCCCATTTCAGGGCTACAAACAGGCCAAATCCTACAATGATATTGGCGATTGCGAATTTGCCGGTGGCAATCAGGCCCATTAGATTATATTGTTTTGGTTCATTTTATTTATTTGGCATCGGTTGCAATTTGCTGCGCAATCTCCATTTGGGGAAACAGGACGGCGAGTTCCTGCGCCAGGAGCAATTGGAGCCGATTGAGGGAGAACGACGGATGAAAATTGGCACTTATCTGCAAAAAATTGAGCAGAAAGCTGTGACTTGCGGGCCTCACGACAGCGCACAGGATGCTGCAATCAAGCTGAAGACCAACTGCATTGGTGCAATGCCGGTGCTGGCTGACGATGGCAAACTGGTAGGGATGATTTCGGAGCGAGACCTGATAGCAGAGTTTGCC
>JABDJG010000396.1 GCA_013002595.1 Hyphomicrobiales bacterium
CTGGTGCCCTATTCGATCGAGGCGTTCCTTGCCCACTCCGAAGGCATCAAGGCAGAGGTTATCGACAAGGTCGCTGAAGACTTCGGCATGCCGATGGGCCCTATGGAAATGGCTGATGTCGTCGGCCTCGACGTTGGCGTCCACGTTGCCGGTGTCCTAAAGCGCGATCTCGACCCGTCAATGCCGGATACGCCCGACTGGCTGGCCAAACTGGTCAATGGCGGCAACCTTGGCAAGAAGACCGGCAAGGGCATCTACAGGTGGACAAAGGGCAAGCCGCAAAAGGCCGAGATCGACGGCCCGATCGACCCTGCTCTCACCGATCGCCTGATATTGCCGCTCCTCAACACGCTGGCCGACTGCATGGCGGACGGCATCGTCGAAGACACCGATGCCGCCGATGCCGGCATGATCTTTGCCACCGGTTTTGCCCCCTTCCGCGGCGGCCCGCTGAACTATGCGACGAACCGCGGCGTCGATGACGTGGCGAAAACGCTCAAAGACCTGCAAGGCCGGTACGGCGACAGGTTCAAGCCAAGCAAGGGCTGGGCAAAGCTGAAGGGTTAGAACGCGATGAGGCGGCAAGGTTCCCCTCCCCTTCAAGTGGAAGGGAGTGGCATCAATTCCCGGTGTCCTTCTCCGCGACATCCTTCAGCGCCGCCAGACCCGCGTCATAATCCGCGCCAATCCACCCGTCCATCATCAGGCCCATCCAGCGCATCAGCGGATTGCCGCCCATATCGGTCTCAAATCCCCAGGTAACTCGCGTCCCGCCGTCGAAGCCTTCCAGATCGAACGCTGCTTTGGCGGTACCCATGTCGCCGAAATCGAGCGCCGTCCGCAGCGTCTTGCCCGGCACGCTTTCGATGATTTCCTGGCTGCCGTTGCCGACCTGGTCATGATCGCTTGTCCACACCACCTTCTGGCCAAGACCTTCCGCCGGTCCGCTGAAGGTCTGCTGCATATTGGGGTCGCGCTGGGCCCAGGGCGACCAGGCGTTCCACTTTTTAAGGTCATTGATGTGGGCAAAAACCTTTTCCGGTGGCGCATTGATCAGCGCCTCGCGGGACACCGACACCTCGCGCGGCAGAAACAGGCCAATTACCACGAACAGCACGACCGCGCCGACTAGTCCGATCGCGAACTTCTTCAAAAATCCCATAGCCGCATCTCCATATCAAGTCTGTTGCGGCGAGCCTACGCAAAAGCGTGACAGAATTGCGGCCACCCCTGCTGCAACGGCTGCCAGCACGAAGGCCCAGAAATACCGCTGATCGGCATCGAAGACCAGCCCTGCAAGCCATGGTCCGGCGAGCCCGGCAACGCCCCAGGCGGTAAACACCCGGCCAAACGCCTTCAGCGCGATCTCCGGCTGGAACGAACGCGACACGGCGACTGGGATGATGGTGATCAGCGCGCCGTAGGCAACGCCGGCAAGCCCGAGTGCGGCAATGACCAGACCGGGCACACCGGCCAGCGCAAGCAGGATCATCGATGCCACCACCAGAAGCAAGGAGCCGGTCAACACCTGTCCGGCGCCCCGCCTGTCGGCCAGCCAGCCACTCGCCATGCTGCCGACTGTGCTGCCGATAGAGATGATCATGGCGCCTGCCGCAAGCTGCGCGATGCCGCCGCCAACGGCCGAAACCACGGCCGCAGCATGGCCAAGCGCCATCAACCCTGAGGTAACGCCAAGAAAATAAACCGACCACAACAAGACGATGCGGCCGGTGTGTGCCGTAAGGCCTGTTTCGCCCGATGCTTGCGCAGACGCCGGCGCGGGCCCATCCTTGAGCAGCAACCCGGCCATAAACCCGCTCATGTTGATGGCAACGGCAAGGATCAGCAGCCCTTCGCGATAAAGCTCCGCCGTCGCATAAGCTGCAAAAACCTTGGAAAAAATCACCGCCCCCGCACAATAGGCAGCCGTGACGATACCGGTCACCACACCTTTGTATTGCGGATACGCAGCCCCGGACCTTTCGATCGACAGGGCATAACCGATACCGTTGGCAAAGCCGAACACGATGCCAAAACCACCATAGAGCCCGGCAAGCCCGGAAGATCCTGCCGCAAGACCCAGTCCGGCCGTACAGCTGATACAGGCAGCCAGCGCAAGCACGGCCGGCGACAGCGACTGCAACAACCTTGAGGTAAAGAACACACCCGCGACAAGAGCGAGCGTTGCCAGCGAATAAACCAGGCTCACCGAGGCGCGCGTTGCGCCAAGGCGACCCTCAATCGGCTCAATGAAAACGGAAAAGGCATGTAACGAGCCCAGCACCAGAGCCAACAATGTTGCGCCCGTCAGCGTCGATATCGCCTTGTTGGTCAAATGACGTTCGAGACATGCAACGGCGGCACCCGGTCGTGCCACGGCATGGCCTCTTCCAGCGCTGCCGCCAGCGCGATCACCACATGATCCTCCGCCGGCCTGCCGGCAACTTGAACACCAATCGGCAAACCATTGGAATGCATCGCTAGTGGCAGCGAGATGGCCGGAGCGCCAGCCACATTGAACGGAAAGCTGAACTGCACCGGCCGGTCGCCATAGGCGATATAGTCGACCGGATGGAAACCCTCCAGATTGAGCCCGTACAGCCCGTGTTCCGGCGAGACCACCGCCGTCGACGGGGTGATCAGCGCGTCGTAGCGCTCAAAGAACCCGCCGATTTCCCGGCGCGCCCTGTTGATC
>JABDJG010000401.1 GCA_013002595.1 Hyphomicrobiales bacterium
GTTCTGTACCACGCGCCTGGCCGGCCAGCGGTTGGCCCTGACAAGCAGTTGCCAGGCCTCGCCGTGCTGCCCGCGGCGATGGGCGATGCTTGCCCTGGCGAACCCGCGCCAGCTCTTGAAGTCTTCCAGGGCGTCACCTGGCCTGGGATTGACAGCCTCGATCAAGCTGGTGAGATCGTGCCCGGGAATATCACAGGGCAACTGACTGGCAGAATAAAGCCACATGATCGGGATGCTTGCCGGCGGCGAGCCTGAAAAGGCGCGTGCATAGCACTCAGCGGCTTCGTCAGAGCGCAATAATGACTGCAGCGCGCCGGCCAGATTGCCAAGCGCTCTGACATCGCCCGGGTTTTTTCCAAGCACCTGGCCATAGGCCGATACGGCTTCCTCGGGCCGGTCGAGATCCTTCAGGACATTGGCCAGGTTGAACAGATTATCCAGAGAGTCCGGCGCCAGGGCAATCGCCTTGTGGCAACATTCAAGTGCCGCCTGCGGTTGTCCAATTTGGGCCAGCGCGACGCCCAGATTGCTGAGGGTGTCGGGCGATGCCGGATCGATTTGAAGTGCTGCCTGGTAGCTTGCAACGGCATCCAGGTGGCGGCCGGCGGTTTGCAGGGCGTTGCCAAGATTGTTGTGCGCCTCGGCATAGGCCGGGTTGATTGTCAAAGACTTTTTGTGGCGCGCAATTGCCTCGTCAAGCCTGCCAAGCTCGGCCAGCACCAAACCGAGATTGGAGTGCGCTTCATAATAATTGGGTTCCACCTTCAGGGCCCTGGACATCAGTTTCAGTGCATCATTGTTGCGGCCGGTCTGGTGGGCGATCAGACCGCGGAGATGGAGAGCCACCGGGTGATCGGGGCACGATTTCAGAACCTTACGATAGAGAGCATCAGCCTCATTGAGCCGGTCTGCCAGATGGTGATCAACGGCGATATCCAACTGTCGCTGCACCACTTGAGGATCATTTTTGCTGGGAGACATTACCGGATTACCCGCGCCGCAGGATCAACGTCATGTTGTTGGCTGGCATCTGGGTGATGCCGGCAAGTCCCAGGCTGTGGAGCTGGGCGGCTTGCTGTATGGCAGAGATGTCGCGGATGCCCCAATCAGGGTTGCGCGATTTCAGGCTTTCATCGAATGCCTCATTGCTGGGTGCAGTGTGGGCATCATTAATGGTGAAAGGGCCATAAAGAATGACGGTGCCACCGTCATCAAGGCGCTTGGCGGCGCCTTCAATGAGGCCCAAAGTGGCCTGCCAGGGCGAGATGTGGACCATGTTGGCCGAAAAGACTGCATCAAAGGTCTGGGTCCAGCTGTCGAAAGCCTCGCCGTCCAGCCATGCCGGCGATGTCACGTCGATGGTCTGTGCTGGCTTGACGTTGTCCAGCCCTTTGTGAACGCGCCAGGCATCGATGCTGGCGATGGCGTGCGGGTCGATATCGCTGGGCCACCAGGTTGCCTGTGGCCACTGCTCGGCAAAATATATCGCGTGCTGGCCGGTGCCGCTGGCAATTTCCAGAATCCGCGGCCGCAGGACCTTGATGTTCTCTTTGAGAACCTCAAGAATGGCGTCCTTGTTGCGATGGAAAGCGGATGCATCAAGGCGCCCGCTGGTGTCTTGCGGCATGTTCTATTCTGGGGTCTTTTCAATCTTGGCCTTGGCGCGTAGCTCGGTGACGAGCTTTTGCAGACGTTCGTTGGCCATCGAATCGCGAACCTGTTCCTTTACATCCTCGAATGCCGGCTTGGGTTTCTCGCGGGCCTCTTCGACTTTGATGATGTGCCAGCCGAACCGGGTCTGGACCGGGGTCTTGGAATGCTCGCCGACCTTGAGCTCAAAGGCGGCCTTGTCAAATTGCGGGACCATACGGCCCTTGCCGAAAAAGCCCAGGTCGCCGCCGCGCGGGCCCGATGGTCCGGTTGATTTGGCCTTTGCCTGCTCGACGAAATCTGCCCCACCATCCAGCTCGGTGATGATTGCCTTTGCCTCATCTTCGGTCTTGACCAGGATATGACGGGCATGCAGCTCTTGTTCGGCAGGCTGTTGACCGATAACCAGATCATAGCGGGCCTTGAGGTCGGCATCGCTGATCGTATTGGCCACATTGGTCTCGACGAAAGCATCGCGCAGGGCGCGGCTCTCCAGCCAACGCATGCGTGATTTGACCTCTGGCGTGTCGGATAGCCCTGCTGCCTTGCCGGCGGCGGCCAACAGGCGCACTTCGATGACTGCATTGAGCACGGCTTCATCGCGTTGATTCGCCGGGATGCGCTGGAGGACGGAGCCGAGATCTTCTTTGGCCAGTTTAATCTCGGTTTCGGTGACCGGCTCACCGTTGAGGGTGGCCACGACCTTTTCCTGGGCGGTGGCTGGCAGTGGAGTTAAAACGCTGAGCGTCAGCAGCATGGCTGCGAGCGTGGGCGACTTTAGCCTGGGCAACATCGATCGGCTCCCTTTGCGCAAATAAGGTTGACTGCCGGTCGTTCAGGTCTTGCCCCACGTGGCGCAATGCGCGGTGGCAGGCAGCAATGTGACTATAATAGCTGACGGCTTGGGTTTGCGATCAATTTAACCTGATACGATCTTGATCCATGCCTGGAATTGTCGACAATTCTAAAGCGCTGATTGCAGCTGCTTTAACTGGTCCAGGGTTTCCTGGGCCTTTTGCCGTTTGGCATCGTCGGTCGCATCGTCCACGTCTTCTTGCGCGTTCTGGACCTGCTGGGCCAGGGCGGCAGCATCCAGGTCATCCATGTGGATGGCCTCTTCAGCCAGGATCGTCAGGCCGCCCGGGTTGACCTCGGCAAAGCCGCCACGCACAAAAATGCGGTCCTGCTTGCCGTCGCTGCCGGAAACTTCGATGATGCCGGGCTTGAGCGTCGACAGCACCGGAGCATGGTTCGGCAACACGCCGAAGTCGCCTTCGCTGCCCGGTACATTGACCTGGGCAACGTCGCCCGACATCAAAAGCCGTTCCGGGCTCACCAGTTCGAATTTCAGCGTATCCGCCATCTGGGCGATCCCTTCAGGTTAGGCGGCTTCTGCAGCCATGCGCTCGGCTTTGTCGATTGCTTCTTCAATCGAGCCGACCATGTAGAAGGCGGCTTCCGGCAGGTGATCGTAATCGCCGGCGCACAGGCCCTTGAATCCCTTGAGGGTGTCTTCCAGTGCGACCAGCTTACCTGGCGAACCGGTGAAGACCTCAGCTACGAAGAACGGCTGTGACAGGAAGCGCTCGATCTTGCGGGCGCGGGCAACAGCCAGTTTGTCTTCTTCCGACAGTTCGTCCATGCCGAGAATGGCGATGATGTCCTGCAGGGCCTTGTAGCGCTGGAGAATTTCCTGGGTCTGACGGGCAATGGCGTAGTGCTCGTCACCGATGATGCGCGGGTCAAGCATGCGCGAGGTTGAATCGAGCGGATCCACAGCCGGGTAGATGCCCTTTTCAGCAATGCCGCGCGACAGAACGGTGGTTGCATCCAGGTGGGCAAACGAGGTCGCCGGCGCCGGATCGGTCAAGTCATCGGCCGGCACGTAAATGGCCTGCACGGAGGTGATCGAGCCTTGGTGCGTTGTTGTGATGCGCTCCTGCATGGTACCCATGTCGGTAGCCAGGGTCGGCTGATAGCCCACAGCTGACGGGATGCGGCCAAGAAGGGCCGACACTTCGGAACCGGCCTGGGTAAAGCGGAAGATGTTGTCGACGAAGAACAAGACGTCCTGGCCTTCGTTGCGGAAGTGCTCGGCCACGGTCAGGCCGGACAGGCCAACACGGGCACGGGCGCCGGGAGGCTCGTTCATCTGGCCATACACCAGGGCACACTTGGAGCCGCCGCCGCCGCCTTCCTTGTTCACTTCGGATTCGATCATTTCCCAGTAAAGGTCATTGCCTTCGCGGGTGCGCTCGCCGACGCCAGCAAATACCGAGTAGCCGCCGTGTGCTTTAGCGATGTTGTTGATCAGCTCCATAATCAGCACGGTCTTGCCCACGCCGGCGCCGCCGAACAGGCCGATCTTGCCGCCCTTGGCGTATGGTGCCAGCAGGTCAACCACCTTGATGCCGGTTACCAGGATCTCTGCTTCGGTTGATTGCTCAACGAATGTAGGGGCTTCCTGGTGAATGGCGCGGGTTGCCTTGGTC
>JABDJG010000444.1 GCA_013002595.1 Hyphomicrobiales bacterium
CAACAAGGGTGTGGTGTCACGCATCGTACCTGATGAAGACATGCCGTATCTCGAAGACGGCCAGCCGGTCGACATCGTGCTCAATCCGCTTGGCGTGCCGAGCCGCATGAACGTCGGTCAGATCCTGGAGACCCATCTGGGCATGGCCTGCGCAGGGCTCGGCAAGAAGATCGACGATATGCTGGATGTCTATCGCGAAAGCCAGAAGATCAAGCCGCTGAAGGATCAGATGGCCAAGGTTTACGGCAAGGACGAGACGATTGCCTCGCTTGAGGACGATGCCTTGATCGAACTGGCCGGCAATCTGACCAACGGTGTACCGATCGCGACACCGGTGTTCGATGGCGCGCATGAGGAAGATATTGCTCACCTGCTGGAAGAGGCCGGCTTGAGGGCATCGGGTCAGGCAACGCTCTATGACGGGCGCAGCGGTGAGCCGTTCGATCGTGATGTGACCGTTGGCTATATCTACATCCTCAAGCTGCACCATCTGGTCGACGACAAGATCCATGCCCGCTCGATCGGCCCGTACAGCCTGGTTACCCAGCAACCGCTCGGTGGCAAGGCCCAGTTTGGTGGTCAGCGTTTCGGTGAGATGGAGGTCTGGGCGCTGGAAGCTTACGGCGCTGCCTACACGTTGCAGGAAATGCTTACCGTCAAATCCGATGACGTGGCCGGACGGACCAAGGTCTATGAAGCGATCGTGCGCGGTGACGACACTTTCGAAGCCGGTATCCCGGAGAGCTTCAATGTTCTGGTCAAGGAAATGAGATCGCTGGGCCTCAGCGTCGATTTGCAGGCCACGCAGGAATAACAAGGTGAGGGGAGCGGTCAAACGCTCCCTTCAACCGACAACGAATTTAACTGGTCAGTCATGTTTTTGAACACAGTACCGACCCATCAAGCGAGCAACAGCCAAGTTCGCAAGCAGGAGTTGAGAACACCATGAACCAAGAGGTCATGAACGTCTTTAATCCGGCAGGTCAGCCGCAGACTTTCGATCAGATCAAGATCGGCATCGCTTCGCCGGAAAAGATACTGTCGTGGTCATTCGGTGAGATCAAGAAGCCGGAAACGATCAACTACCGCACTTTCAAGCCGGAGCGCGACGGTCTGTTCTGCGCCCGCATCTTTGGTCCGATCAAGGATTACGAGTGCCTGTGCGGCAAGTACAAGCGGATGAAGTACAAAGGCATCATCTGCGAGAAGTGCGGTGTCGAGGTGACGCTGGCCAAGGTGCGCCGCGAGCGCATGGGCCATGTTGAGCTGGCCGCGCCGGTTGCGCACATCTGGTTCCTGAAGTCTTTGCCGAGCCGCATCGGCCTTTTGCTCGACATGACGCTGAAGGACATCGAGCGGGTCTTGTATTTTGAGAGCTACATCGTTCTTGAGCCCGGCCTGACGCCGATGAAGCCGCTGCAGCTGCTCAATGAGGAAGACTATCTCACCGCGCAGGAACAATATGGCGAAGACAGCTTTACCGCCGGTATCGGCGCTGAGGCGGTCCGTGAGCTATTGACCGGCATCGACCTGGAAAAGCTGCGCGACGATCTTCGGGTCGAAATTGCCGAGGCGACCACCGAGCTGAAGCCGAAGAAGCTGGCCAAGCGTCTGAAAGTGGTTGAAGCGTTCATTGATTCAGGCAACCGTCCGGAATGGATGATCCTGACGGTGATCCCGCCGGAGCTGCGCCCGCTGGTGCCGCTTGATGGCGGCCGGTTCGCGACATCGGATCTGAACGATCTGTACCGCCGTGTGATCAACCGCAACAATCGTCTGAAACGGCTGATCGAGCTCAGGGCGCCGGACATCATCATCCGGAACGAAAAGCGCATGCTGCAGGAGGCTGTCGATGCGCTGTTCGACAACGGTCGGCGCGGCCGCACCATTACCGGTGCCAACAAGCGGCCGTTGAAATCGCTCAGCGACATGCTGAAGGGCAAGCAGGGCCGGTTCCGTCAGAACCTGCTCGGCAAGCGCGTCGATTACTCGGGCCGCTCGGTTATCGTGGTCGGACCCGAACTCAAGCTGCACCAGTGCGGCCTGCCAAAGAAGATGGCGCTCGAGTTGTTCAAGCCGTTCATCTATTCGCGGCTGGACGCAAAGGGGCTTTCGTCGACGGTCAAGCAGGCGAAAAAGCTGGTTGAGAAGGAAAAGCCGGAGGTCTGGGATATCCTCGATGAGGTCATCCGCGAGCATCCGGTTCTGTTGAACCGTGCGCCGACGCTGCACCGGCTGGGCATTCAGGCGTTCGAGCCGGTGCTGATCGAGGGTAAGGCCATTCAGCTGCACCCGCTGGTGTGTGCTGCGTTCAACGCTGACTTCGATGGCGACCAGATGGCCGTTCACGTGCCGCTGTCGCTGGAAGCACAGCTTGAAGCCCGTGTCCTGATGATGTCGACCAACAACATTCTGCACCCGGCCAACGGACAGCCGATCATTGTGCCGTCGCAGGATATCGTGCTGGGTCTGTATTACGTGTCGCAGATGCGCCAGAACGAGCTGGGCGAGGGCATGCTGTTCGGCTCGGTCGCCGAGATCGATCACGCCCTGCAGGCTGGCGTTGTGTCGCTGCATGCCAAGATCAAGGGCCGGCACAACTATCTCGATGATGACGGCAATCCGGTCTCCAAGGTCTTTGATACGACACCTGGTCGGATGAAGATCGGTGAGTTGCTGCCCAAGCAGCCCGGTGTTTCGCTGGAGTTGTGCAACAAGCTGCTCACCAAGCGCGACATCTCGAGCATGATCGATGAAGTCTACCGCCACTGCGGTCAAAAGGAGACGGTCATCTTCTGCGACCAGATCATGCAGCTTGGCTTCCACCACGCGTTCAAGGCCGGTATTTCGTTCGGCAAGGACGACATGGTGATCCCGGATACCAAGGAAAAACTGGTTGCCGAGACCCGTGATCTGGCCAAGGAATACGAGCAGCAGTACATCGACGGCCTGATCACCCAGGGTGAGAAGTACAACAAGGTTGTCGACGCCTGGGCCAAATGTACCGATAAGGTGGCCGATGAAATGATGGCGCGGATTTCGTCCGTGCAGGTCGATGAGGAGTCCGGCCGCGAGAAGCCGATCAACTCGATCTACATGATGGCTCACTCCGGTGCGCGTGGTTCACCCGCACAGATGAAGCAGCTTGCCGGCATGCGCGGCCTTATGGCCAAGCCGTCCGGTGAAATCATCGAAACGCCGATCATTTCCAACTTCAAGGAAGGTCTGTCGGTCCTTGAGTACTTCAACTCGACGCACGGTGCCCGTAAAGGCCTTGCCGATACGGCACTGAAGACCGCCAACTCGGGTTATCTGACCCGTCGTCTGGTGGACGTTGCCCAGGATTCGATTATCACCGAAGAGGATTGCGGATCCGAGGCCAGCATTACCGCCCGGCCGATGATCGATGCCGGTGAAGTGATCGTGTCGCTTGGAACGCGGGTTCTGGGCCGTACGGTTGCAGCCGACGTGGTCGATCCGGCAAGTGGTGAGGTGATCGTTGCCAAGGGCAACGAGGTGATGGAAGAGCATCTCGAGTTGATCGATGGATCGAGCATTGCTGAAATTCCGATCCGGTCGGTCCTGACGTGCGAAACCAAACACGGCGTTTGCGGAACCTGCTACGGGCGCGATCTGGCCCGCGGAACGCCGGTCAACATGGGTGAGGCAGTCGGTGTGATCGCGGCCCAGTCGATCGGTGAGCCGGGTACCCAGTTGACGATGCGCACGTTCCACATCGGCGGCACCGCGCAGGTGCTCGATGAATCGTATGTGGAATCGAACCATGACGGCATTGCCAAGATCAAGAACCGCGATGTGGTTGTTGACTCATCTGGCAAGATCATCGTCATGGGCCGTAACGTGGCAATTGTCGTGGAAGATGAGCAGGGCAATGAACGGGCCCTGCACAAGGTGGTCTATGGCTCGCGCCTGTTCGTTGACGACGGTGACAAGGTCAAGCGTGGCATGCGTCTGGTCGAATGGGATCCTTACACCCGTCCGATCCTGACCGAGATGGATGGTATCGTCGAGTTTGAAGACGTCGTGGAAGGTGTTTCGGTCAATGAGGTGACCGAAGAATCGACCGGCATCACCAATCGCGTGATTGTCGATTGGCGTTCGAACATGCGCGGCGCCGATCTCAAGCCGGCCATGGTGATCCGTGACAAGAAGGGCGAGGTCCTCAAGCTGAAGCGTGGCGGTGAAGCCCGTTACCTTCTGTCTGTGGATGCGGTCCTGTCGGTGGAGCCGGGCGCCACGGTCTCTTCGGGCGATGTGTTGGCACGTAATCCGCTTGAGAGCGCCAAGACCCGGGATATTACCGGTGGTCTGCCGCGTGTTGCCGAGCTGTTCGAGGCCCGGCGTCCGAAAGACCATGCGATTATCGCCGAGATCTCCGGACGGGTCGAATTCGGCCGCGACTACAAGAACAAGCGGCGGATCCGCATCGTTCCGGAAGACGAGACGATGGAGCCGTCGGAATATCTCATTCCCAAGGGCAAGCATCTGCCGGTTCAGGAAGGCGATTTCATCGAGAAAGGCGAATACCTGCTCGATGGCCATCCGGCGCCGCATGATATCCTGGCGATCAAGGGCGTGGAGGAACTTGCTTCCTATCTCGTCAACGAAATCCAGGAGGTTTACCGCCTGCAGGGTGTTGGCATCAACGACAAGCACATCGAAGTGATTGTCCGGCAGATGCTGCAGAAGGTCGAGATTACATCGAACGGCGATTCATCCCTGTTGTCCGGTGAGCAGCTTGACCGCATCGAGCTGGATGAGATCAATGCCGCCCTGGTTGAGGACGGCAAGGAGCCGGCAACCGGTGTTCCGGTCCTGCTCGGCATCACCAAGGCCAGCCTGCAGACCCGCAGTTTCATCTCAGCTGCTTCGTTCCAGGAAACCACCCGGGTGCTGACCGATGCAGCGGTCAACGGCAAGGCGGATACGCTGGAAGGTCTCAAGGAGAACGTCATCGTCGGCCGGTTGATCCCGGCAGGCACAGGCGGCATGCTGTCCCGCTTCAAGAACATTGCCGACAAGCGTGACACACTGATCCTGGAAGAACAGGCGAAAACGGACGAATCGGACGCACTACCCGCAGCTGAATAAAGTCCGCCCGCAGTTTACTGCGACGAACAATTGAAGGCCCGCCACGGTTATCTCCGTTGCGGGCCTTTTGCCGTCTTTATGCCAGTTGTCGGTTTAGTGCGCCTGGGCCTGGGGCAGGTCGGCCAGGGCATGGGTCGGATCGGGTTGTATCAGGCCGATCAGGGCGCCTGAGACGTCGGTTACAACGGCGAGTTTGCCGACACCGGGTATCTGGGTCGACGGGCGGGTAATCTCGCCGCCGGCATAGGCTGTGGCTTTTTCGGCCTGGCCGATATCATCGACCGTCATATAGGTCATCCAATGGGACGGAATGCCGTTGTATTCCGGCTCTGTGAGGCCAAAGATCCCGCCGACCGGCGCTCCGTCCTTGGTAGCAATCCAGTATTGGCTTCCGTCTGGCAGATCAGTGTCCTGAAACTGCCACCCCAATGTACGCGTATAGAACTCGATCGCCGATTCAGGATCCCACGTGTTGAGTTCGTGCCACCAGCTACGCAAAGGTTTATTCATTCTTTTCTCTCCCAAACTAACTAAATTTTCCTGATAAAGGTCCCCCGCAGCAGCCCAGAGTGCCAACCGGTCGCGGCAAGGGTGTGGCCAATTTGGGCCAAAAACAGGATATGTGGAATTATTCACACATTGCTGCGCTGCAATAGGCAATTTTGCACTTGCGAAGTGGGGTGCCGTTGTGGGATAGGATGGATGACTTAACTCCACGGATTCGCGAAAAAAATTCGTTCCGACAGGGGTTGACGAAGGCGGGAGCCGTGCGTATGTTCCTGCCGACTTTCGGGTGGCAAGCAGTAGATGCCCTGGCGCATCTAAACGTTGCCGGAAAGCAAGCAAGATTAGATCAGGACATGACCTCGTGGCCTTTAGTGCTATGCGGTCCTCTGGTTTTTGCAAGAGCTGGGTGCCGGGTGAGCCGGGTGCCGCAGCGCTTTTGCACATTCTAATGCCGGAATTCCGGCTTAGGGTGATGGCTCACGTGGATTTGAAACAGGTTTTGAAAGAGCAAAGTCGATATGCCGACGATTAATCAGCTCATACGCAAGCCACGCGTATCTCCGGTCAAGCGGAACAAAGTGCCTGCAATGCAGGCCTGTCCGCAAAAGCGCGGCGTTTGCACGCGTGTTTACACAACCACACCGAAAAAGCCGAACTCGGCGCTTCGCAAGGTGGCTCGTGTGCGTTTGACCAACGGTTTTGAGGTCACAAGTTATATCCCGGGTGAGGGCCACAATCTTCAAGAGCACTCCGTGGTGATGATCCGCGGCGGCCGTGTGAAGGATCTTCCCGGCGTTCGTTATCACATCATTCGTGGTGTGCTGGATACGCAAGGCGTATCGAGCCGTCGCCAACGCCGTTCGAAGTACGGCGCCAAGCGCCCGAAATAGTCGGTTTGTTGAGAGGTTAGCAAGACATGTCCCGACGCCATCGCGCAGAAAAACGGACCATCAATCCCGATCCCAAATTCGGTGATCTGGTCCTGTCGAAATTCATGAACAACCTGATGATCGACGGTAAGAAGTCGGTTGCAGAAGGTATCGTCTACGGTGCGTTCGACCGCATCGAGGACCGGGCCAAGCAGGATCCGCTTTCGGTGTTCCATCAGGCCCTGGAAAACGTCAGTCCGGCCATCGAGGTGCGCTCCCGCCGTGTTGGCGGTGCGACCTATCAGGTGCCGGTTGAAGTGCGCTCCGAACGGCGCCAGGCGCTGGCGATCAGATGGCTGATCTCGGCGGCGCGCGGACGCAACGAAACAACAATGGTGGACCGTCTCAGCGGCGAGATTATGGATGCTGCGAACAATAGAGGGACGGCAGTTAAGAAACGGGAGGATACCCATCGTATGGCTGAGGCGAACCGCGCCTTTTCACATTATCGATGGTAATCATCTACGGAGACTGACCCCATGGCGCGCACTCACAAACTCGAAAACTATCGTAACTTTGGCATTATGGCCCACATCGATGCGGGCAAGACCACGGTGACCGAGCGGATTCTTTTCTATTCAGGCAAGAGCCACAAGATCGGCGAAGTGCACGATGGCGCTGCGACCATGGATTTCATGGAGCAGGAGCAGGAGCGTGGCATTACGATCACGTCGGCTGCAACGACGACGTTCTGGAACGACTGCCGTTTGAACATCATTGACACCCCCGGCCACGTTGACTTCACGATTGAAGTCGAGCGTTCGCTGCGTGTGCTCGATGGCGCGGTTTGCGTGCTGGATTCCAATGCCGGCGTTGAGCCGCAGACCGAGACCGTCTGGCGTCAGGGTGACAAATACTCTGTGCCGCGGATCGTGTTCTGCAACAAGATGGACAAGATCGGTGCTGATTTCGATCAGTGCCTGAGCGACATCAAGGAACGCCTTGGTGCGCGCCCGATTGCCATTCAGCTGCCGATTGGTGCTGAAGACGAATTCAAGGGCTGTATCGATCTCGTCGAGATGAACGCGATCATCTGGAAGGAAGATACGCTGGGTGCCGAGTTCGTCATCGAAGACATTCCGGCCGACCTTAAAGACAAGGCAGAGGCTGCCCGCGTTGAGATGGTCGAGGCGTGTGTCGAGCTCGATGAAGCGGCCATGGAAGCCTATCTTGGCGGTGAAGAGCCGACAACCGAGACGATCAGGCGCTTGATCCGCCAGGCTGTGCTGGGTGGGGACTTCTTCCCGGTCATGTGCGGTTCTGCGTTCAAGAACAAGGGCGTACAGCCGCTGCTTGATGCTGTTGTCAGCTATCTGCCGGCGCCGATTGATGTGCCTTCGATCAAGGGCATTGACACCAAGACCGAAGAAGAGGGCGTGCGCCGTTCGGCTGACGATGAGCCGATGTCGATGCTGGCCTTCAAGATCATGGACGATCCTTACGGTGTTCTGACCTTTGCCCGGATCTATTCCGGCAAGGTGACCAAGGGCTCGACCGTGCTCAATTCAACGCGTGGCAAGACCGATCGCATCGGCCGCATGGTGCTGATGCATGCCAACAGCCGTGAAGAGATTTCAGAAGCTTATGCCGGTGACATCATTGCGCTGGTGGGGCTGAAAGAAGCCCGCACGGGCGACACGATCTGCGACATGGCCAAGCCGGTCATTCTGGAGCGGATGGAATTTCCGGAACCGGTTATCGCCAAGTCGGTTGAGCCTGTCAGCAAGGGCGACCAGGAAAAGCTCGGCCAGTCGCTGGCCAAACTGGCCAACGAGGATCCGTCCTTTTATGTGTCGACCGATCAGGAATCCGGTCAGACGATCATCCAGGGCATGGGCGAGCTGCATCTCGACATCAAGGTCGACATTCTGCGCCGCCAGCACAACATCAACGTCAATGTTGGTGAGCCGCAGGTTGCCTATCGCGAGACCATCACCCGCAACTGCGATGTGGATTACACCCACAAGAAGCAGTCCGGCGGTTCTGGCCAGTTCGCGCGCATCAAGATGACGCTTGAGCCGGGCGAGAAGGGCTCGGGCTTTGTTTTCGAGAGCACTGTCGTTGGCGGTAACGTGCCGAAGGAATACATTCCAGCTGTCGAAAAGGGCATGGCGGCCGTTATGGGCGCTGGCGTTGTCGCCGGTTTCCCGGTGGTCGATGTCAAGGCAACGCTTTATGACGGCGGCTACCACGAGGTTGACTCCTCTGCCGTGGCATTCGAGATCGCCGGTCGTGCGGCCATGCGTGAAGCAATGCAGAAGTCGGGCGCGGTGCTGCTTGAGCCGATCATGAAGGTTGAGGTGACGTCTCCGGAAGATTATCTCGGCGGCGTCATCGGTGACCTGAATTCGCGGCGCGGGCAGATTGAGGGTACCGATACACGCGGCAACGCGCAGGTCGTCAACGCCATGGTGCCGCTGGCCAACATGTTTGGTTATGTCGACAACCTGCGGTCCATGAGCCAGGGCAGGGCGAACTACACGATGCAGTTCGACCACTATGCCGAGGTCCCCCGCAATGTCGCTGATGA
>JABDJG010000460.1 GCA_013002595.1 Hyphomicrobiales bacterium
GGTGAAATCATGATGTGTTTCCTCTTCAGGTTTGCGTTGTGGGGTTCAGGCTGCAGCGGCGGAACCGATCAGAAACCGGCGCGAAGCTGTGGTGATGGATGGGGTTGTGTTGATGTCGTCGGCGCGGGCATAGGCGCGTTTCACCGCCGGCCGGTCGGAGACCGTCTGGTACCACCGGTTCAAATTGCAGTGGCCTTCCAGGTGGCTGCCCTCGCGCTCAAGCCGCCGGATCCACGGATAAACCGCGACATCGGCAATCGAGTAGTCACCGGCGATGAAGTCACGCCCGGCAAGCTGCCCGTTGAGAACCCCGAAAAGGCGTTCCTTTTCCTGGCTGAACCGGCCCTGGGCATACGGCACCGGTTCGCTGGCGTAGACCGAAAAGTGCATGAATTGTCCAAGCGTCGGACCAAGCCCTGCCATCTGCCAGTAAAGCCATTGCAGGACCTGTGCCCGGCCTGACGGTGTTTGCGGCAACAGCGACCCCGACCTTTCCGCCAGGTACTGGAGGATGGCACCGGATTCGAAAATCGGGATCGCTGTATTTCCATCGAGTGGGGCGTGGTCGACGATCGCCGGGATCTTCTGGTTTGCAGAGATCCGCCTGAAAGACTGGGAAAGATGCTCGCCCCTGGAGATGTTCACCAGCTGGATCGTGTGGTCGAGACCTGTCTCTTCCAACATGATCAGCGGCTTCATGCCGTTTGGCGTGGTCCAGAAAAATAGCTCGATCATCAGTTCACCTCACTGGCCAAAGGCACGCCCTTAAGCGGCCTCCAGCCATTCATCGTCCACGGGTTTGGAGTTCGCCGTGGCGGTGTTGCCTGTCGCCGGGGCCGCGACGGGCGCTGTGCGGACCCGTACCGGGTGCCGCTGTCCGGCGACTTCGGTTGCTACGGAGTAGATCTCGCTGCGATCGATGCCGATGTCTTTCAGGGCGTGATCGCTCAAGCCGGAGAGGGCAATGATCGTCTCGCGCCGCTGGCGCCATCTGGCGATTGAATTCCATAAGTCGGCTATCAGGTTGGTCATCGTTTTGTCCTTAAGTCTGAAGGGTTCAAATGTTAGACGGCAGGGCCTGCCGGCACTTGCTTGACGGCATGCCAACTGTCGCCGGCCGCCACGAAGCAGCTGCGCCCGTTGGGGTGTGACATCAGCACGGTCCACGAGCCTGATTTGGAGACGAACAGCTCGAGCATTGCCTTGCCGTTGGGTGTCAGGCCGCGGCCAAAGACCTTTTCGCTGTGGTGCTTTTCAAGCTGGCCGAGCGCATGGTCGCGCGGGCCGCAAACCTGTTGTGCGTAACTTGCTGTGCTGGTGGAAAGCAGGATGATCCCGGCAGCAGCGCAGCCTGTCAGCAGCTTTGCAATCTTGTTCATCGTGGGTCTCCTGGTTCGCTTGTCGTGTTCACTCGTCGTTCGCCTGGCGTTGGATATAGGCCTGGTTAACTTTTGTGATAAGCTCAAAAATTAGGAAAAGACTGTTGCGATAATTCGAAAGGTGATCGCTATGGACAAACTGGCTGCGCTGCAGGTTTTTGTGAAGGTGGTCGAAACCGGCGGGCTGTCGTCAGCCAGCCGCGCACTTGGGCTGGCACCGTCTTCGGTCACCCGGCGGATCCGGGAACTTGAGGATTATCATGGGGTTACGCTGTTGCATCGGACAACGCGCAAGCTCAGCCTCACCGAGGCTGGAGAGACCTATTTCGAACAGGTGAAAGACATCGTCGAGGCCGTCGAGGAGGCCGACCTGTCGGTTACCCAGAAACGGGCCGAGCCGACCGGTACGCTCGCCATCACCGTACCTTCAAGCCTGGCCGGCCGCCATGTTGCCCCGGCCGTGGCTGCCTTTCACCAGCAGTATCCAAAGATCCGCATTGTCATGCGGGTCACCGATCGCATCGTCGATCTGGTCGAGGACGGCCTCGACATCGCATTGCGGGCCGGGCGGCTGGAGGACTCAAGCCTGATCGCCCGCAAGATCGGTCAGGTGCGGCGCGTCCTGTGCGCCAGTCCGACTTATCTGAAGCGCGCCGGGCATCCCGGCAAACCGAAAGACCTGGAGGATCACGCCTGTCTGACCCACCGGACCCATCCCGGCAGCAACCTTTGGCGGTTTCGCAAAGGCAACAAGGTGACCGAGGTTCAGGCCACAGGGCCGCTGTTCGCCGACGACGGTGAAACGCTGGTCGCGGCCGCCTGTGCCGGGCTCGGCCTCATCCTGGCGCCGGAATGGCTGATCGGTGATGAAATCTGCGACGGACGCCTTGAGGCCGCCCTGCCGGGCTTCGCTGCCGAGCCCGAGACCATGCCGCTCTATGCCGTTTATGCCCAGGCCGCTTACACACCGCCTAAAGTCCGCGCCTTCGTTGATTTTCTGCGCGGCCGGTTCTCGCCCGACTACAGGTGGACCCGGGTGTGTTGAATTGCTGATCTTTGCGCTATCCGCAACAGTCATTTCCGGCTTTTCGGTCTAATCGAAACGCCTTCCTCATCCCATCTGAACGGTCAGTCAACGCCCGTTCACGGTCAATAGCGAAGGAAACCGGAAATGCCGCAAAGTGCCATCCTCAATCAACCCGACGTTAAGAAGCGCCACACGGACACAGTTCGCGCTGCCCTGAATTTCATCACGCCGCAAGACACCAAGCCGGTCTTCCGCAGCTCGGCACTCACCGGCAGCACGCCGGAATATCTCTATGAGGTGGAAGCCCACACGGTGACCATTGCCGACATGCGCGACATCGCCGGGGATCTGTCGATCGAGCGCGAAGGCTTTGAGCTGCACGATCACGAAACGGGCGTGGCTGATTTGTATGACGACGATGCCGTTGCCGATCGCTATATCCCCGAGATCGAGGCGCTGCTTGCCGAGCGCTTCAATGCAAGCAGGGTCGTCGTTTTTGACGTGACCCGCCGTTCCGATGACGGCAACGGTGCCCTCAACCGCGACGGCCGCCGCGGTCCGGCCAGTCAATTGCATGTCGACTACACCGAAAAGAGCGGCCCGCAGCGGGTAAGGGACGTCCTGGGCGAGGCTGAAGCAGACCGTTTGGCGGCTGTTGGCGCTCGAATTGTTCAGGTCAACGTATGGCGGCCAATCGCCAGCCCGGTCGAGCGTTCTCCGCTGGCGCTGGCCGATGCGGCAAGCGTCGATGAGCGCGACCTGATCGCCACCGACCAGGTGTTTCCGGACCGGATCGGCGAAATCTACAACATCGCCCATGCGGACAGGCACCGCTGGTATTACGCTCCACACATGACGAACAAAGAGGTCTTGCTGATCAAGGGTTGGGACAGTCTCGATGATGGCCGCGCGCGCTTTACGCCACACGGCGCCTTTCAGCACCCGGCAACGCCAGATGATGCTCCGGCACGCGAGAGCATTGAAGTCAGGACGCTGGTCGTTATCGAATGACGCTGTGAGTACGGACCCTAGTAGTATCCCTCGCGCGGGCCCTTGTATTCCTGGATGGTGTTGCCGCCGTCGACAACGATGAGCTGGCCGGTCAGGTAACTGGCTTGCTGGCTGGCCAGGAACACGGCGACCGAGGCGATTTCATCCGGTGTGCCGGGGCGGCGGGCCGGGCAGTTTTCACCGGCGACAATCTCTTGCGGGCTGGATGACGGTGTCTTGATCCAGCCGGGGCCGATGGCGTTGACGGTGATGTTGTCGGCGGCGACCTCGATCGCCTGGGCGCGGGTCATGCCGAGGATGCCGGCCTTGGCGGCGCCATAGATCGTGCTCCTGGGGTTGGCGACAACCGGGCCGGTGACCGAGGACATGTTGACGATGCGGCCGTACTTGCGCTCGA
>JABDJG010000484.1 GCA_013002595.1 Hyphomicrobiales bacterium
GCTGCCGACGACAAGGGCCAACTGATGACTTTTCTGGAGGCCAGCCGCGCCTGGATCGAGACCACCGGCTCGTTGCCGCTGAATGTCACGATCTTGTTCGAAGGCGAAGAGGAATCAGGTTCGCCCAGCCTCAACCCTTTCCTGAAAGCCAACCGCGAGGAACTGGCTTGCGATGTCGCGCTGGTCTGCGACACCAACATGTGGGATCCCCGCACGCCGGCGATCACAACTCGACTTCGCGGCATGGTGCATGATGAGGTCTCTATTACTGGTCCGGCCGTTGATCTGCACTCTGGTCTTTACGGCGGCGCTGCAATGAACCCGATCCGCGTACTCACCGGCATTCTTGGCGACATGCATGATAAACGCGGCCGCATTGCTATTCCTGGGTTCTATGATGATGTTGGCGAGTTGCCAAAAGCGGCTCGTGCGCAATGGGACAACTTGAAGATGTCCGCCCGCAAGTTTCTCCGCCCGGTCGGTCTGAAGTCGGCCGCAGGCGAGACCAACCGCTCGGTCCTTGAGCAGCTCTGGTCGCGCCCCACGGCCGATGTTAACGGCATCATTGCCGGCTACACCGGCGAAGGTACCAAGACAGTTATCCCGTCCAAGGCATCGGCCAAGATTTCGTTTCGCCTGGTGGGCAAACAGGATCCGGCCAAGGTCCTCAAGAACTTCAGGGCCTTTGTCAAAAGCCGCATCCCAAATGATTGCAAGGTCACCTTCAGCCCTCACGACAACGGCAGTCCGGCGATCGAGATAGCTGAGAATGATCCCTTTTTGCAGACTGCAGCCGCTGCGCTGAAGGACGAATTCCGCAAGGCGCCGGTCATGATGGGCTGCGGCGGTTCCATCCCCATCGTCAGCAGTTTCCGATCGATACTTGGTATGGACAGCCTGCTGGTCGGGTTCGGCCTTAACGACGACGCCATCCATTCACCCAATGAGAAGTACAACATTTCCAGCTATCATCGCGGCATCCGCAGCTGGGCCCGCATCATCGGCAAGCTGGCGCAAAGTTAGAGTACAATCGACGACGATTGCTTCAGTTGCTGTCGATCCTGATAGGGAGTCAGACGTATGGATGAAGTCGGCACCGGATTGCTCATCAAACAGCTGTTCATCGGCTCGATGGTGATTGCAGCAACCGTTGCAATCCATGCCGAGATGCTTGCGTTGATGACGAAGAACAGCGCCAGGCTTATGCAGCTGGCGCGAGCCCACCTCAGGAGGTTTTCCGAGACCGGCTTCATTACCGTCGGCGTGCTCTACATCCTTCTTGCCCACACCATCGAGGTGTGGTTTTGGGCCTTTGTGTTGCTGGCCACTGGCGCCGTGACGGGTCTTGAGCCGGCGGTCTATTTCTCGCTTGTTTCATTCACCACGCTGGGCTTCGGCGACATTACGCTGGGCACCGAATGGCGGCTCATGTCGGCCCTGATCGGCGCCAACGGTTTCCTGCTGTTCGGCTGGTCGACGGCCTATATGGTTGAACTGATCAGGCGGACGAGTTAGCTGAATGCGCCCATGAAACCACGATAGAGCGCCCGTGAGTTCGCCTCGAAATCAGCCATGTTGGCCCGTGCATCATCCGCCATCTTCAGCAGCGCGCCAGCCCCGTGCGTGCGGGCCAGCGCCTCTTCATAGGCCGGCACCTTGCCCCATTCGGGGATCGTCGTTGAATCCAGCTCCATATGATACTGCATGGACCAGGCCCGCTCGCCAACCCGCATCGCCTGATTTGAGCACACATTCGATGCCGCCATGATCACAGCGTCATCCGGCGCCTGTGCCACTCGGACCGAATGCCACTGCAGGCATTTCTGGACCGCTGGCAGCCCGCTGAATACCGGATCGGATTTGGCTGCTTCGGTTAGCGTTACATCCATAATGCCGATTTCACTTGGCACCTGCGGTCCGCACGTGCCGCCCAGCGCATCGGCCAGCAGCTGGTGACCAAGGCACAGCCCCATGTAGGGTTTGCCGAGTTCGCGGACCCAGTGCCGGATCGCCTTTTTCTCATCGATCAGCCAGGGAAGTTCCTCGACGTCCCACACATCCATCGGTCCGCCCATCACCCACAGCGCGTCATAGCCATCGAGTTCAGGGATGGCCTCGCCCTCATCAAGCTCGACTGCATCCCATTCGATGCCGTCTTCGGCAAAAAACCGGCGAAAGATGCCCGGATGTTCGCAGGCGATATGTTGAAAAACCAGAAACCGCATGGGTCTATAATTCTCCAGTGGACTCGTCTTGCACGCTTGCGAGTGCTTCGGCCATCTCATCGCCGAGTTCAAGCGATTGCGGGTCATCTTCACCATAAAGTCCGGCAATTGTGCTCCGCTGATCGTCTTCTGAGCGATGCTGATTGAGTTTCCAACTGCCGTCCAGCCGCTCGACGCTCAGACGGACACCGACAATGCCCCGCAGCATCACGGTTATATAATCGTCCGGGGCATCGCTCACCGCCCACGGTTCGGGCCGGCTGGCTTCATGCAAATTGGTCAAGGCATTGACGTGTTCACGGACCCAATCGGCATCATCAATTACCTCAAGCGACCCATGTGCATGGACCGCAATGTAGCCCCAGGTTGGCACGACTTTGCCGGTTTCGGCCTTGGTTTCATACCACGATGGCGAGATATAGCTATGTGGCCCCTGGAATATCGCAACGGTCTCCGCTTGCTCGTTGATGGCGCGCCAATGAGGATTGTTGCGCGAAAGATGTCCGTTGAGCACAGCCGACCCGTCACCGGTCTCCTCGACAATGACCGGAAGGTGGCTGGCGTGAAGACCGCCGCCCGTTGTACTCACCATGGCGCAGAATTTAGCGTAACGCATGGCGGCCATCAAAACCTCGGGCCGGCTTTCGCGTGATGTGTCACGGGCATACATGGGTGGACCTCACAATGCGTTCAACTTGTCCAGGTTCTGGGCCTTGAGCTCATCTTCCGTCAAGCCCAGGTCATAGGCTGGCGACAGGATCAACTCGGCCGTCGTCACCGTGATGTCGATGAACCCGGAGATGTGGTCCAGATAGGCCGCCCATTCGCGATCGAATGCGTCCATGAGCACAGGCTCCGCCTCTGCTTTTGGCGTGATGGCTGCCGTGCCGGTCACCCTTACGGCCTTGCGGGTGATGACATCGATGAAGCAGACCTCTACTGCAGGCCGCTTTCGCAGATTGGCAACAGTGCCTGGCGAGCGGATGTTGCCAACCGCGATGCGGGCATCGTCAATGATGACAAAGGTCGCCTTGGGCGAGACCGACGGTGTGCCATCGTCATTGATTGTCGCCACCATACCGGCCCGGTGGTTGGTGATCAGCGTCTTCATGTCGGCGGTGAGCATGGTCTAACCTCGCTTGGATGATGTCCGGTCTTGCATCGCCTCAGCCAGGGATGTCTTGGGTTTGCCGTCGTCATCGAAATTACCGTCACTCAGCCAGGCTTGCAGATGCGCGCGCACTTCCGGCCATTCATCGTCCAGGATCGAGAACCAGGCCGTATCCCGGTTTTGACCCTTGAAGATGAGGTGGTTGTAGAATACCCCCTCGAAACGGAAGCCAAGCCGGTGCGCCGCTTTGCGTGAACGTTGGTTCAGCGCGTTGCATTTCCACTCCATGCGCCGGTAGTTGAGATCGGTCATGGCATAATCGAGCAACAGGAACAGCGCCTCTGTCGCTGCCCGCGTACGCTGCAGTTCCGGTCCGAACCAGATGTGGCCGATCTCGATCGACCCGTTGCCGGGTACGATATTGAGATAGCTGCACATGCCGACAGCCTTGCCGCCGTCCTTCGGTCGAATGGCAAAGAACATCGGGTCATGGCTAGCGGCACACCCGCGCAGCCAGCTTGTCATGTCAGCCTCGTCAGTCCATGGACCGTAAGCCATATAATCCCAGATTGCGTCCTGCTCCGGCGAGCCATGGCCGGCAGCATACAGCTGTGAACCATGCCGGCCCGGATCAATCGGCTCCAGTGTGACGACATTGCCATCCAGCACACTTCTGGACGGGATCAGCCCGCTCGGCAGTTTCACGATCTTGGCGCCGGACAACGGGCGCGGGTAGGGGGGTTCAATTTCACTCACGTTCTCATCCCTGCTGCGATTTCCTGTCTGGATTGGCGATCCTTCTACCTCGGATCGTAGGCAAATTCGATGCGGTTGCCGCCGGGCTCATAGATCATCGCATGGATCTTCGGTCCGCCACCTGAAGGTTCCGGCCCGAATTCGATCTCGACACCCGGCCAGTCTTTCATTGCCGTGAACAATTCATCGAGTTGATCTCGGCTCGCCACCTTAAGTGCCAGGTGATGCAGGCCGATGTTCTTGCGGCGGTCGAAACCAACCGCTGTGCCGGGGTCCTCTACCTGCCAAAGTGTAATGCGCGTCAGCCCGTCGCCGACGAAGGTAGCCGGGTAGTCGGGCTTGCCGCCAAGCAGATCCCATCCAAGGCAATTGGTGAAGAACTTCTGTGATGCAGCCAGATCCCTGACGGCCAGCCCGACATGATCAACGCCCATGGTTCGAATAATGTCATCCATGTAACTGCCTTTGCCGATTGGTTGTGCCGGTTTGCTTGTGGCGTTAAAATGGTCTTTTCGGAATATCCAATATTGGCAAAATGAAACAGACCACTTCAGATGCTGCCCTTCTCGGACTGGCGCTCGACCGCGGCGACGGTGAGCCACTGCACGTGCAACTCACGCAAGGATTGCGCGAACGGATATTGACCGGGCGCATCACACCGGGCGCCAAATTGCCGTCGAGCCGCCAGTTTGCCGCCGAGCTGGGCGTATCGCGGGTCACCATCGTCACCGCCATCGACCAATTGGTCTCCGAGGGTTATGCCGAAGGTCGGCACGGCTCAGGCGTTTATGTCAGTGCCGATTTGCCTGAGGAAGTCCTGCAGGCAGCACCGGTCATCAGTGAAATCTCGCTTGATGACCCCTTGCCACCACCTGCTCCCATGCGCCCGTTCCAGCCGGCAGCGCCTGATCTTGACCTGTTTCCGCATGCCGAATGGGCAAAGCTCATGGAGCGGGTCTGGCGCGCGCCTGAACGGCGCCTGCTCGCCAACGCCGATCCGCTCGGCTGGAGTCCGCTGAGGGTTGCCATCGCCCGCCACCTCAACCAGTGGCGCGGCATCAACTGTTCACCGCATCAGATCATCGTCACATCCGGTGCCGCCGAGGCCATCGACCTGCTGGCCCGCGCCGTCCTCAAGAACGGTGACCGGGTCTTTATGGAAGAACCCGGTTACCGCATCCTGCGCCGCTCGCTGATCCTTGCCGGACTGTCGCCGGTGCCTGTCGCTATCGATCAGCATGGCTTTGACATCGAGCATGCCCAAACGGTTGCAGCCGATGCCCGCGCCGTCGTAGTGACCCCATCACGGCAATATCCGCTTGGAATTACAATGCCGCTGGCCCGCCGGCTTGAATTGATTGGCTGGGCCCGCCAGACCGGCGGGCTGATCATCGAGGACGACTATGACAGCGAGTACCGTTATCAGGGCCGCCCGCTGCCGGCCATGATGAGCCTGGAAGAAGGCGTCGGGCAGGTAATCTACGTCGGCTCGTTCTCAAAAGTCATGTGGCCATCCTTGCGGATCGGTTTCATGGCCGTGCCACAGAACCTGGTCACACAGATTGCCGATGTCCTGCGCGCATCGGCACCGCGCGCCTCGCTGGTTGTCCAGCCGGTTCTGGCCCGCTTCATGGAAGACGGCAGTTTTGCCACCCACATCCGCAAGATGCGCCGTATCTACGCCCGTCGCCAGGAGTCGCTGATCGATGCCGTATCGCGGCATCTGGACGGTTTGTTGATTGTCGAACCCGCACCGGCCGGCATGCATCTGATCGCCGACCTTTCGCCGTCACTGGCCGCCCGCATGGATGATGCCGAGGCATCGCGCCGCGCCGCCGAGGTTGGCGTTACCGCGATGCCTCTGTCTTTGTTCTTTGATGGTCCGGCGACCCGGCAGGGTCTGGTTTTGGGTTATGCCGGCTTTGAGGAAACCGCCATTGATGACGCGGCACGCAAACTGCGTGCGGCGCTGAACGCATGAATGTGATTTTGCTGCCGCAATGGAACGCCATACTATTGCTGGAACGGAGGCCCGTCTGATGAGAACCTTGCTTGTTTACTTGTTCAGCTTGTTGTCACTGGCAATCTGGTCCCAGGGAGCGTCAGCCCAGATCAGCCGGTGTTTTGCGATGGCAAATGCCAACCCGCCGGTCCGGTATGCCGCCCTGGCGCCCCGCAAGCTGACCCCTCAAGAAGTGCGGATCAACTTCGTTGGACACTCGACTTTCCTCCTGGAAACCGCCGCGGGGGTCACGATTGCCACCGATTATGCAGGCTTTGCCGGGTTCAATGTGACGCCTGACGTGGTTACCATGAACAACGCCCACGAGACTCACTTCACCGACTATCCGGACGAAAAGATCAAGCACGTCCTGCGTGGCTGGAACCCTAAAGGCGGCCCGGCCCAGCACAATCTGCGGCTTGAGGACGTCCATATCCGCAACGTACCGACCGACCGTCGTGGCTGGGGCGCCGGTATTGAGCGAGACGGCAATTCGATCTTCATCTTCGAGGTCGCCGACCTGTGCATAGGCCATCTCGGCCATTTGCATCATGGCCTGACCCCGCAGTACCGCGCGCTGCTTGGCACCATTGATGTGCTGATGGTCCCGGTCGATGGCACCTTCACGCTGGGCCACAAGGAAATGGCCGAGGTCGTCCGCTTGCTGCGCTCCCGGCTGATCCTGCCGATGCACTATTTCGGCGGCTCTTCGCTACAGAGCTTCCTGACCGAGATGCAGGGCGAGTTTCTGGTCAAGATCCACGACAGCTCTGAGGTGATCGTCTCGCAGCAGACCTTGCCGGATACCCCGACCATGCTGGTTCTGCCGGCTGGACACGGGTTCTCCCGCGGATACGACTAGAGCAGGCTCCCGCCAGCTTTGCTCCGACCTTTGCAAGGCCGATAAATCGGATTTTCATCGAGAATTTTGTTCCATGACGTCAATCGTCATCCAACGGGTGCCAGCTGTTATCCTTAGGCCGTTCGTCGTACGGCGCGACCCTCTCGCAGAACGCCAGATCATTGAAATCGCGGACCAGCCTGGCGTCGCTCTCACCCTTCTTGCCCCGCCGGTACAGGCCGCCGTCGAAGGCGTACAAAAGATCGCCGTTGTGATCGAAATCGGCCCAGTCGATTTCGCCAAGATCGAGCTCCTTGCCGTTGTCAAAGGTGATGTGGCCGCGGCACACGTGCCAGCGTCCGTCACGCTCACCGATTTCCGCCTCGACGAACCGTAAGACCGTGCCAGCAGCGTTGGTCTTGCTCCAGATTGCCGATTGCTGTGCATCGAACCTAAATCTTTCGGCCTTGTCCTGCCACCAGCTGTCGTTGAGCTTCCATTTGCGCGTCTGTTCGCGCACCCAGCCGTCGCGCATCATCCGAATGTCTTCAATCGCGTGGACCCCCTCATTTCGGCCGTACTCGCTGGCGGGGATGACCTTTGTCCAGGGGCGCGGCAGTTTGCCTTTTGTTGGCTTGTCGCCAACCTGATGACCACAAAGCGCGATACATTTCGACAGGGCGAAAAGCCCGCCACCACCCCAGGTGTCTCCCTCCGCCCACAGCGCATGCGCGGTCAGCCACGGCAATGTCGATATCGCCGTCCATGTGTACATCGGTGGTTTGAAGTTGCCGGCGAAATAGATGAAATGGTCCCCCGCCGCCGCCAGATCGCAGCGCCGCTCATAGATCCGCCCCTTGAACCATTGGCCATCTTCGAAATGATCATTCTTCATGTCCCATTTCGACAGCATGACCCGCTTCGATGGCCCGCGCCTGATGACGGCAGCGACAGGCGCCTTGCGCGCCATGATCACGTACAGCCGTGCCGATGAACCTGATTGATGTGGTGCTTCGGCGCCTGCCACTACAGCTTCTCCAGGCCGCACCATTCAGCAATGAACAGTGCAATCGTCCCCGTCACCCGCTTCACCGATGACAGCGACACCCGTTCATCGAACCCGTGGATGTTCTCCGAATAGGGCCCGTAGACCAGGCACGGACAGTCGTCATAAAGCACGAATACCCGGCCATCGAGATAGCCAGGCGTCACAAAGCTCTCCAGCGACTTGCCATAGGATGAAGCGTGTGCCCGGCCGAGTGTCTTTTCGGCATCGGAGCCTTCCTCCAGCACATAACCCTCGGCAAAGAAACCGTTGAACTCGACCTCGGGCGGATTGTTCGACAGGAATGAATGGTCCTGCGCGGCAGCCCTGACGCAATCTTCGATCTCACGGGCAGCATCGCGCGGGTCGACGCCGGGAAAGATCGCGATCCGGCAGTCGAACGAGCACCACGCCGGCACCGAAGAGGCCCAGTCGCCACCCTCGATCTTGCCGACGTTGAAATTGATCGGATGGTCGAGGTCCTCAAAGTACCTGCGCCCCGCCTTGCCCTCGTTCCAGCGTTCCTCGAGCCCGCGTAAAGCCTGTATCAACGGAAAGCACGCCTCGATGGCATTGGCACCGGCACCGGCGTCACGCACATGCACCGGTGCGCCGCGCACATTGACCCGGAACCAGATGACCCCGACGTTGGCCCGCACCAACTTGTCGTCTTCCGGCTCGGGGATAATCGCTGCATCGGCCCTGTAGCCGCGTACCAGGCACGACAGCGCCCCGTTGCCGGTGCACTCTTCCTCCGTCACCGATTGCACATGCACGCGTGCAGCAGGCTGAAAGCCCAGTGATCGCAGCGCATCAAGGGCAAAAATGTTGGCCGCAAGGCCTGCCTTCATGTCGGCCCCGCCGCGGCCATAGAGCCAGTCGCCCTCGATCGCCGGCTCGAACGGTGGCCGCGACCACATATCAAGCGGCCCGACCGGCACCACATCGACATGTCCGTTGAGGATCAATGACTGGCCTGCCTCATCACGCGGCTTGTGCGTACCAACCACATTGATGGCGTTGGTATAATCAACCGCCACGGGCGAGAAACCGGGATGGTTTTCGATCTCGGCCACGTCGACCGCCCAGCGGTCCATCTCCAGCCCGCGCGCTTGCAGCGCCTCGAAAATAAACCCCTGGCAGTGATGCTCCTCGCCGCGCACCGATGGGTAACGGATCAGATCCTGGGTAAACTTGACCTGTTCGTCGAACCCCTTCTCGACCGCTGCCAGTAAGTCCTTGGCCAGTTGTTCTTCAAGCATTTGGGTGTCTCCTGCGAAATCGCAAATAGACAGCAAGCCCCGCCATGAGGCAAGCCTGTCCTTCATCCCCGTTTCTACCCGCTTGTGGCGTTGTTTCTACTGTAATAATCCTGTCACATTAGGCAGTTACAACAGTTGCCATGGCACGTGGTTCAACTGTTTTGCACCGGGCAAGGCCCATCATCGCAACTCAGCAATTGATCCGTGCCAATAGGATTTGGATGAATGCCTGACCGTGGATTCAACGTTTTGATCTTGTGCACCGGCAACTCGGCGCGCTCGATCCTTGCCGAAGCGCTGCTCAATCACATGAGCGCTGAGGCAGGCGTTGACATCCAGGCGTTTTCGGCCGGCTCCCGGCCCAAGCTTGAGGTGCATCCCGGCGCACTCAAGGTTCTGAAGGCCAAAGGCATCAGTACGACTGGCCTGCGCTCCAAGAGCTGGGACGAATTTGCCTTGTCGTCCGCGCCCAGGATGGACGTCGTGATCACGGTGTGTAATTCGGCGGCCGGCGAAACCTGCCCAATCTGGCCCGGCTCACCAGCCCGGGTCCACTGGGGTCTGGATGACCCTGCCGCCGTTATCGGATCGGACAAACAGGTTGATGCGGCCTTCAACAAGACATTCGATGAGCTCAAAGTCCTTATCGACCGCCTGATGGCCATCGCGGTGACAAACGTAGACCGCGACCTCCTGCAAGCCCGCATCCAGCAGATCAATCTGGTGGCAGCTTAGGCAATTCCACTCAAGTCGCGTCCCTCTTGACCGGCAGGGTAATGCACCTGATGGCGCCGCCCCAGAAGCCGATGGCGTCGCACGGGGTGGGGACCGGTTCGATCCCTCGCTTGCCCAGTTCGTCCATGACCCGGTTGAAGCGCGGATCTATCATGTAGTGCTTGTCATCGAGGGATACGCCGACCGTGGCATGGGCGTTCATCTCGTCCTCGGTAATCTCGATGACGTCCCAGTCCTTGAGCGGCTCGGGCAATCCTTCGGCCAGTGACGGCAGGTGCGCCATAAGCAACCCTTCGCGCAGCAGGCACATGATGCCAAGCGCATGCAGGATGGGACCCTTGATCGGTACCGCGTGAACCTTGTAGCCCCAGCGCTCGATATAGCGTTTTAGCCAGGCGATGCCGGCCACGTTTGAGCATAGTTCGCCCTCGCCGACGAAGATGTCCTGGCCATGGATCAAAATATCGCCGCCCTCCAGGAATGGGCCCGGGCCTTCGCCCGATGGTGTCCATGGGGCTGCAGGCGGCATCGCGACGTAATGCGCATCCGGGTCATCCTCGATCATCGGCAATACCATGTCGCGCAAGGGATAAACCTCCTTGCGGCGGTAGGCGCGGCGGATCGAGACTTCCATGTAATGCTTGCCGATGACGAACACCGGATCGGCGGTATAAAGCTGTGACCAGCCCTGTTGCAGGTCTTCCAGATGTCTGGTTTCTTCGGCGGTGTAGGGCCGCACCCGGTGCACCTTGACACCGAAGCGCTCGTAAGTTGCCGCAACGCCCGCCATCTGTTCAGCTGTTTGCTCCCAACGCTCGGGAAAATGCGCCTTGATGTCGAGTGGCTTGTTGCCGTTGGCAACAAGAGCCTCGCGCAACTCATCATTGTAATGCGACAGGTCCTTGCCAAATGGCGGCAAGGTCAAGCCATCGGCAATGCCGACGATCACCTCGCGCAACGTGCCGAAATCGCTATGAGCACCAAATTCAAATGCCGTATCAGACATGCAGATTCCCCTGCGCTGTTTGCCGGATATTATGCGCAAACTGGTCTGGTAACCAGACGTGAACGCAATTGTCCGAAACTGTCGCGCGACCGCATGCCGCGCAGCCAAATCACTGGGTTGCCCATATCTGTTTGTAGCGTCAGGCGAGTGAGTGACCAAAGGGACGAATTCGTTGAAAAGACTGAGATTGCAGTTTGTATTGGCGATCGCGCTGACCGTTGGCGCTGTGGTTGCCTTCACCTTGACGGTGCGGGCCGGCAACCTTGAGATCGGCCAGGCTTATGCGCCAGTTTCGATCGGCGCCGGCAAGACCGGTGCGGTCTACTTTAAGATCGTCAACGAAACCGAAACACCGGACCGGTTGGTTTCGGCCTCAACGCCGGCTGCCCGCAAGGCCGAGATCCACAACCATCTGATGCAGGACGGCATCATGAAGATGCGCAAAGTCGACAGCCTTGAGATCAACGCCGGTGGCAGCGTGATGTTCAAGCCAGGCGGCTATCACCTGATGCTGTTTGGTCTGGCGGAACCGCTCAAGGAGGGTGCCAGCATCGAGGTTGAGCTGGTGTTTGAAAGGGCCGGCGCGATGACGGTGCAGGTGCCGGTCAAACCGCTCAGCCACAAGATGAAAGATCACACAGAGTAGGGACCGCTGACCAGCACCCAGGCACCTTCTGAAAGTTCCGCAACGGATTTGTCTGCGTCGAGTACAAGTGCCTGAGCATCGGCATCTTCCGCCAGTTTGAGCCGCGCCATCTTGGCTGGCCTGCCGGTGATCGGATGCAGTCTGACTTCATCGCCGGCCGACCCAGGCACCAACGGCCAGTTCTCGCTGAGGTTTTGCAGCACAGTTTTGCCGTTATCGCTAACAGCCACCCGCACGAACCGTGGCCACTCCCCAGGTTCTGGTGTTCGCTCCGGCAAATTCTGATTCGGATCGCCGTCCCAGGGTCCAAGATCTTCAAGTTTGTCGTTCACATCAATCCTGCCGGTCTTGGTCACCCGAGCATAGATCCCGCAATAAAGATGGCCTGTCAGTTTTCGCAGGATGACCGGCACGTTGAGATCGGTATCCGCCGTTGCCGGATCAACCGTTGTTGCTGCACACCGCCGGGCTGGCCGGGTCATTTCGATTTCCGCTTCACCGATCCGGTAGCGCCGGCCGATCATTGAGAATTCACCCCAGGCGGGTAAATCTTCCAGGAACAGGTTGCCCCGGAACCGTGTTGGATCAACGTAGCTACCAGCCGCTTCCGACAACGCTTGCACCGATGCCAGATTGATCA